>CALFML010000382.1 GCA_937879845.1 uncultured Myxococcales bacterium | reverse complement strand
CGTACTTAGGATCGGGGTCCAGTCAGCCGCGAGGCGCGAGCTTGCGCCGCGAGGGGCCGTTTCTGTTTTTCCTTTGTCCTAGCAAGGAGAGTCCAAATGCGTTCTGCATCCTACCTTAGTCTCCCCAGTCTGGCCTTTTTGCTCCTGTGTGGCGGCACCGGCGGCTGCGGCGGCGCCACCGTCGGTTATGCGGCTGCGCCCGCGGCGACGACGGCCACCGGCGGGTTCACCAATCCCTTGGATACGGTGCCGACCAGCGATGGGGCGACGTTTTACTTCACCGCCACCAACTCGGATGGCAAGCCGGCGGTCTTCACCGTGCCGGCCACCGGCGGTCCCGTAACTTCCGTGTTCGCTGGACCGCCGCTGGTCGCGCCCAACGGCATCTCGATCAGCGCGGACGACAAGCTTCTTTATGTCGCCGACACCAGCGCCGGTCTGTTCAAGCTGGCGGTGAGCGGCAGCTCGCCGCAGCTCATTACCGGAACCACGGCCATCCATCCGCGCGGCGTGGATGTCGTCACGTCGGGCGGCACCGAGGTCGTCTACTTTACCGGCGACGACACCACCAGCGGTCTCGGCAGCGTATTTTCGATGCCCGGCTCCGGCGGTCCGATTACCGTCGTGGCCAAAGGCTCGCCGCTCGGCACGCCGGTGGGCATCGTCGTCGGTAATAATGGCAACATCTACGTCTCCAACCCCGTCGCTTTCGCCGCCAACTCGCCGTCCGGCTCGGTCCTGCAGGTCGCCGGCGGCAAGTTCACCGAGCTCGCCAGCGGACTGACGCTCGGCTATCCCGCCGGACTGGCCCTGAACCTGAGCAACTCGACGCTGATCGTCTCAGGCCTTGATGGCTCGCCGGGCCGCGCCGCCGTATATGCAGTCGATCTGAACACCAAGGTGCTGACCACCTACAACCAGGGAATCTCCGACAACACCGGCGCCGGCGGCGTACACCGCGCGCTCAAGTTCGACATCTTCGGCTGGGCCGGCTCGACGCTCGGCGGCTCCGGCACGGTCTATCGCATCTCGCTCTAGAACCGCCGCCGCGCCGCCCATCCCATACGTTTCCGCACACTCCAAAGCAGCCCCGCTTGCCATCGCTGAGCAGCTGAGCCGATAGGAATTTTCATCACCGGTGGTGAGGTCGCGGACATAGATTCCGCTCTTCTGATCGATGCCGATGGCTTCGATGAAGACGCGGCTGTGATCGTTGCCGACCACGGCTTCACCGGTGCTTGGGGATAGGACTTCGATCTCGTTAAATGGGAAGAAGAATCCGGAGACGCCGGAGAGCAGGAGTTCGTCGCCGGGGTAGTACATCTCTTTTTCCAGCTGGACGCCGCGCGGCATCTTCTGCGCCATCTCTTCGCGTGAGATCTGCGAGATCACGCGCAGCCACAGCGCTCGCTGGGGAAGCAGCTCGTAGGCGTCATAGACGCGGTTGCGCGAGCCCTGGATCATGAACGTGTCGTAGGGACCTGGGAACACGCGCGCCGGGCCCACTTTGATCTCGCGCTTGCCGTCCGGATCGATGAGTACGCAGTACTCTTTTTCGCCCAGCACGACGGCGTGGCGGACCAGACGCGCCTGGCGGGCTTCGCGCTCGATGGCCTTGCGGAAGCTGTCGCTGGTCAGGATTTCATCGATGCTGATGGGCGGAGCGGCGGGACCTCCGGAAGCGGCGGCGCCGCCGACCGCGGGCGGGGCGGCGGGCGGGGTGCGGCCCGGCGCCGGAGGAGGTGGTGGCGGCGGTGCCTGGACGCGCTGCCGGGTTCGCGCTCCTTGATCGACAATCTGCGCCGCTTGCGCCTGGTACTGCGCCACGGCGCGGCGCGGCGCCTTGCTCTTGTCGGCGGGACCCCGGCGCTCTTCATCCTCGCCAAGGTACATATCGCTTTCGGTGTAATCCTGAACCCCTTCATCGTCCAGGTTGAGCTCTTTTTTAGCCCGCGCCAGCGCCGGCGCCGCCGCGACCGGAGCCGCCGCTTTGACCGCGGGGCTTTGCGCCGGCAGCTGCATCTGCAGCTGCACCTGCATCTGCTGCACAAGCTGCCGTGCCGACGCGGCCGAGACCGTCGCCCCCGACTCATCGACCGAAGTATCGGGAACGATGTCCACGCCGGTCGGCGGAATGTAGAACTGCGTATCGATACCGCGGATGACGATGAGCTGACCGCGGACTAGCTCGCGGCCGTCGGGTTTGGCCGGCAGCGGCGACGGCCGCCCATCAAGGGCTTCGGCCGTGGCGCGGGTGATGGCGGCGGAGCGACCGGTCACGTCGTAGTAGGGGGCGCTGGGATCGGCGGGACCGTAGACCTTGACCACCAGGTACTGGCTCGCCGACAGCTCATGCGCATCGCGCACCTCGCAGCGCTGGCCGGGCCGCAGCCAGAAGTGGCACGGTCCGGGAATCATCGCCCGCGTCCCGTTGCGCAGGGGCCGCGCCTCATTGCGCCCGGTGCGGAAGCGGCCGTTGGGACCGCCGTCGTTTTCGAGCAGCGGGTTATAAAGGACCGCATACTGATGGTCCCCGACCTCGATCATCATCTGCGGCCGGCCGGAGACATCCTCGCGGAAGCCGGCGGTGCCGTCGTCTACGACGATGCGGTCGGCCGCGGTGGGCGAGACCATGGTCGGACCGACGTGCAGCGTCACCTCGCCCTTGTCGTCGTCTTGGACCCAGAGAAACTGCCGTTCGGTGACTGGGATCTTGCGGCTACCCCGTTCGTTCATTTTCACTCCTTCACGGACCTGGCGTTGCGGACCGGGCGCTGCGGAACTGGCAGCGCTGCGCCTTGGCGCCGGGCATGGCTTGGCCAACCGAACCGCATGGGCGGACCAGCTGGCGCGCGCGTTCCCCCGGCTCGCGCCTAACCCGCTCGGGATTGTCTCTCGCCTTCCGGGGCGCGGTCAATCGCTCGCCAGCGCCGCGGCGCAGCGGACGCTCCGCCGGCTGCGTGCCGTGCGTCCTCATGATAAAGTCGAGAGGCCCGGTCCGCGCCCGGGCGAAGGGAGGAACTCATGGCCCAAGGCCAGTCCCGAGATCGAGACAGCAACAGCAACCTCGACGCACCTCGGGGCGAGCAGTCACGGCCGGGCGAGTCCCTGCCGGGTCAGCTCAGCGAGTCGCTGACCTCGGTGGGTCTTATCGCCCTGGTCCTCCCGCTTTTTTTCCACCTCAACGTACCGCAGACCGCGGGCGATGGCATCGACGCCTCGACCCGCTTGTTCGACTACGTCGCGATCTGCGGCGGCGTGGTCGCCGACGCCTGCGGCACGCTGCTTTTGATCCGCGCACTCACCGGTAAGTCCGGGCTCGGCAGCGCGGGGGCGACGCCGATGCGGCTGGCGGTGGCGCTTTTGATCAGCCTGCTCGGGGTCGTGCACCTGCTGCGCGGCTTGGGTCTGATCAAGCTGGGTCTGCTCGGCTGATTTGAAATAGACCCGACCAATTTTGCCGAACTGAACCATCGTTTTTTCTGCTGGGTGCGCTATATAGTGCCCGCGTAATCACCCGTCCGCGCCGATGGTTTGCCGTCGGTGTTGGACTCAATTCCATGCGGGAGGCAGCCATGTTAGCGAGTGCAGAGACAACCGAGGTCCCCTGGGAGCAGCAGGCACTCAACCTGGTGATCCAGACGGTCCAAGAGGCGCTGCACGAGAAGCCGCCGGCCGAGCAGCAGCCGCTGCAGATGGCGCTCATGACGCTGCGCGGGTTCCTCGCCGCATCGCGCTTGACGGCGGAGGAGGGCGGGACGAGCTTGGAGCCGTTTCTGGCGCCGATTGCACCGTCGGATGTCACGCGCATGCAGGCCTGGTGCGCGCTGTTGCGGGAGCGCCGCGAAGCCGCGGGGATGTCGCGCGCCCGGCTGGCCGAGCTGTCGGGCGTACCGGAGAGCGCGCTGCAAATCCTCGAAGGCGGCACGTACGCCCCGAGCCAGATGTCGCTCCTGCACCTTTTATCGGTGCCGCAGCTGAAGCTTGAGACGTTCGATCTGCCCTGGGAAGCTAGCGCCATCGATCCGAACCTGGCGCTCAACTGCTGGCTGGCTCCGGGATTCGATCCGGTCAAGATGGTCAAGGAGCTGGCGCTGCAGGTAAACGGCCACGGCGGCCATATCGAGCAGAGCTACCTCTACATGGACCACATGAGCGCCGCCCACTGGTGCGTCATCGCCGAGCAGAAAGACTATGACGCCATGCAGTCGAGCATGCCGCTGGAGCGCGGGGCGGCGCACATCCTGCGCTCGGCCGGCAAGGCGGGGCTCGACGTGGTGTCGCTCGGGCCGGGCAGCGGGCGCAACGAGGTGCGGCTGGTCAAGCAGCTGCTCACCCAGGCCGGGCACGCCGACCTGCGGCTCTACCTGCTCGACATCAGCCAGCCGCTCCTCTCGGTCGCCTACCGCCACGCCGCCGAAGTGCTGGCGGATCACGGCGGGGCGGTGTTCGCCATCCAGGGCAACTTCCACCACCTGCCGCGCTATGGGCAGCTGCTCTATTCGCCGCGCCGCGCCCATCGCCGGCGGATCATCACGATGCTCGGCCACACCTTCAGCAACCTTGAGAACGAGCTGCGCTTCATGCGCAACAGCCTCGTCGGGTTTACGGCCGGCGACCTGTTGCTGCTCGATTTCCGCCTGGCTTACGCCGACTCGGCAAAGCCGACCGAGATCATGCTCAAAGACCCCACGCTGTCGGGCCGCCGCAACCAGGAGCTGCGCCAGCGCTGGGAAGAGTTTCTCTCCGGCCCGTTTAAGCGCTACGGCTCGGATCAGGTCGAGATCGATTTTTATCCGACGCTCGATCTGAGCTGCGCGGTGCCGGGCAGCTACGGCGTCGATCTGCGCGCGGTGGTGCGCTCCAGCGAGCAGACGCGCGAGTTTTCGGCCTACTACAGCCGCCGTTATAACGCCGACCATCTGGCCCAGGCGCTGCGCCGCGAAGGCTGGGAGCACCTGGACCGCTGGACCTACGGCGGCGACGCAAGCCCGTGCGTGCTCATGCTTATGCGCAAAGTCGGCTAGCAGGTCGTTGCAAAACTACTATGAAACCGGGGGCTCTGCCCGCCCCCCTCCGCCCGGCAGAGCCGGCCGGAGCCTCCCCCCAC
>CALFML010000381.1 GCA_937879845.1 uncultured Myxococcales bacterium | reverse complement strand
CCTCCAGCGCCTGATCCTCTCCGGCCGTCAGCTCGCGCAGCTGGGCGAAGATATTCGGATCGATGACTTCGGGCGCTGCGACCGCGGAGGCTGCGACCGCGGGCGCTGCGACCGCAGGCGCGTCCAAGTCGCGCAGCGCCGGCTCCGCTGCGACCGCAGGAACAAGGGCATCGGAACGCGCCGGCGCGATGCTCATAGGCCGGCAGCGCTCCAGCGCGCCGATGAGCTCCCGTATCGCCAGCGGCTTGGTGACATAGTCGTCCATGCCGGCTTCCTGGCACTGCTGGCGGTCACGCTGCATGGCGTTGGCGGTCATGGCGATGATGCGCGGCGGCTGCGGCAGCCGCTGCTGGACGATCCGGCGGGTCGTCTCCAAGCCGTCCAGCTCCGGCATCTGCACGTCCATGAGGATGACATCATACTGCCGCAGCTCCAGCGCCTTGAGCACCTCCAGACCATTGGCGGCTACGTCGGCGCGATAGCCCAGGCGCTTGAGGATCTGCATCGCCACTTTCTGATTTGTCACGTTGTCTTCCGCCAGTAGCAGCGTGAGCGGAATCCGCTTGCCCATCCCCGCGTCCAGGCGCGAGACCGGCTCCGTCTGCGCCCGGGCGCCCTGCATGCCGACCGTCGTGACGATCGCGTCGAGCAGGTTCGACTGCTTGATCGGCTTGACCAGGAACGCCGACACCTTATGCTGCTCGGATTCGCGGCGCAGTTCCAAGTCGCCGACCGATGTCAGCATCATGAGCGGCAGCTCGCTCGGCTCCCGCAGACGCCGGATCTCAGCCGCCAGCTGCACGCCGTCCATCTCCGGCATGCAGCCATCGATAATGCCCAGATCGAAGTGCTCCCCCTTAGACAGGAGCGCTAGCGCCTCCGCGCCGCGCTCCAGCACCGTCACGACCATTCCCCAGTTGCCAAGCTGCGCCATGAGGATGCGTCGATTGGTGGCGTTGTCATCGACCACGAACACCCGCAGCCCGGCAAGGCTGCGGCGCTCCATGCCAGGTCTGGACCGCCGCAGCTCCGGCGCCGTCTCCGACTGCAGCGTGAAGTGGAAGGTCGAACCCTGCCCGACCTGGCTCTCTACCCACATCGTGCCGCCCATCAGCGTGGCCAGGCGCTTGCTGATCGCAAGCCCCAGACCCGTGCCGCCATAGCTCCTGGCGGTAGAGGCATCGACCTGGCTGAACGCCCGAAACAGTCGGTCCATGCGATCCGGCGGGATGCCGATGCCGGTGTCACGCACCGCGACGTGAAGGCTCACCGGACTGCCGGGCGGGCCGGGCTGAGCGCTGCCCTGCGCGAGCTGCACCTCGACTTCGACCTCCCCATTGGCGGTGAACTTGATGGCGTTGCCGACCAGGTTCACGACAATCTGCCGCAGCCGCGTGACATCCCCGACCAAGGTCGTCGGTACCTCCGGATGCAGGTTGAACAAAAGCTCCACCCCTTTGGCCGACGCGGGCTGGCTGAACAGATCCATCGCGCCCTCCAAGCACTCCTGCAGATCGAACGGCTGCTTCTCCAGCTCCATGTGGCCCGACTCGATCTTGGAAAAGTCGAGGATGTCGTTGAGGATGGTGAGCAGAGCGTCGGCGCTGGAGCGGATGGTCTCCACGAACTCGCGCTGCTCTGCGCTCAGGTTGGTGTCGAGCAGCAAGCCCGCCATTCCCATCACGCCGTTCATGGGCGTGCGGATCTCATGGCTCATCGTGGCGAGGAACTCGGACTTTAGCCGCGAGGCCGCTAGGGCCGCTTCCTTTTTGCGGCGCTCATCGGTCAGCGCGCGGCGCTCGGTATCGGTGCGGTGCAGCTCCGAAGCGGTCTGCCACACGATGGTGGTGGAAAACAGGACGTTGCCCACCACCCGCAAAAGGGCGCCAAAATCACTGTCGAAAAAGCCCGCCCGCTGCCCGGCGAGCTGCAGCCAATACACAAGCGGCGGGACCATGATGGAGGCGACCAGCAGGCGGCGTGCGGTAATGCCGCCGGCGGTGTCGGCGTTCAGGATCGCCATGAAGCCGCGCGTCGAATACGTAAAGAGCAGCGCCACGCTGAGCGCCACCATGGAAATCGCCGTGTGAATGGCCATCTGCGTATAGAACGCGGCGCCGAAAGTGGAGGAGATTCGCAGGGTGTAGCCGATAAACCCCTGGAAGGAGATAAGACCGGCGATGAGCGTCAACACCTGCGAGAGCTTGTGCAGCCGCGGCCGCCCGCGGATCGTCATCAGCCCCACGGAGGCCGCCAGCAGCATGAAACAGACCGCGGTCGCCGGAGCGAGCCGGCCGGGCATGAAGTGGTTCGCCGGGGTGCCGCGATCGATCGCCAAGAGCTCGTCGATGCCCAGGTTGTGGCCGGAGAGGTACTCGAACAGGGTCAGCGCGCCGATGCTGCCCGCCGATGCCGCTGTGAGCAACGACACCCCGGTCGTAAAGCGCCGGCCCAGGTTCATCGTCGCAAGGGATGCCGACAGCAGCAGCAGGCCGACCGCCGTGTTAACCTTCATCGAGATAAAGCCCGGCACGACCGACTTCAAAGCCGTGGTATCCGTCGCCCACCCCACAAGGACGAGCAGCGCCACAAGGGTAGACGCGGTCAGCAAGCCTGAGCGAATACGGCGGAGCGAGGTGCCGCGCTCCATGACAGACCCACGCATAGTCATACACTCAACATACAGCAGAGCGGATGATCACAATAAGCCCCTCGAACACACCAAGCTGAGTCGCCCGAGTTCCCAATCACTCCACAATCGCTCTACAATCTCTCCACAGGCGCTCCGCACGACCGGCCAGGTCCCAGATCGATAGCGGCGATGGCCTGCCGGATCCTCGCCCAAGGTCACTCATTTCCGCTTTCATGCGCCGTCGTCGAAAAATCGCAAGTCTGAACAGCACTCCTCCGGGTTAGACAGCACAGCGTGGGAGTTTCCGCAGGATGGCTCCGCGAACACTGAGCTGATCTGTCACAGTGAGCTTCGGAGCCCTTGGGATTCCCACCTTCGCGGCACCGGATCGGCCCGCTGCCAACGTGCTGTGCGAGGACGTCTCACTGAGTCACGGCGCGCAGTCGATCGCGCCTGGCGGGAGGAAGCTCCGCCCCGAGCGCCGAATCGCGCGGTGCGGCGCACACGGCGGGCACGGCGCTTGCTGGATTGCCTGCCAACGGCTCGTGACGTACGGGCCCTCCACTTGCATATATACGGGGGACGGATGCGTACCATTTTTGCTCGGAGCTCAGAGTTTACGCGAACACTTCGCTGGGCGGCGCTCGCGCTTGGGCTGCTCGTTCCTGCCTGCTCGGATTCTGCTGCCAACCCGCAGCCTGATCCTGGGCGCCCCGACCTGCCCGGGCAGGACGGTGGCGGGACGCCCGGCTCCGATGGGGGCAGCTCCCCGCTGCAGCCGAGCCCTCCGCTCGGGGCGGCACCGCTGGTCGCGCCGCCGACGGTGCAAGGGACGGAGACGCCCGTTCCGGCGAACTACTGGCCG
>CALFML010000380.1 GCA_937879845.1 uncultured Myxococcales bacterium | reverse complement strand
CTGTCCGACTTTCTGATGCCGATCGAGCGGCTGCGTGCCCGCCTCGGCCAGTTCGGGGCGCTGGGCGCCCGCGCCGGCTTGATGCAGATCCTCGATCCGGCCGAGGAGGAGCTGCCCTACGAGGGGCGGGTGATGTTCGAGGATATTGAGCAGGCGGGGAGCGCGCTGATCGACCATGTCGGCGGCATCCGCAGCCGCTACGCCACGCTGCTCGAGGCGCACCGCGCCAGCCTGGGTCTGGCCGGCGCGTTCTGACCCGCGGATTTTTTTACGGCCTTCTGGCTGCGCTCTGAGTGAACCATTCACCAAGGGAGTCTTATGCGCACCTCATTCTGCCTATTATTGTGCTGGGCTTTAGGCGGCTGCAGCGACATCTTGCCGCAGCGCGAGGAGACTGTCGGGAGCTGTACGAAGGAGACGGACTGCGGCGGCAACGGCCAGGTATGTAAGGCCAACCAGTGCGTCCCATGCAGCGCCCACGGCGACTGTCAGAGCGCGGTCTGTGACCTGTACGGCGACTTGGGCGGCACCGGCAAGTGCGTCGCTCCGAGCAACATCATTTACGTCAACAACAGTGATCCCGATGCTCAAGGCTGCTCGATCGGCACCGGGAGTCAGGACACGCCGTGGTGCAGCGTGGAGTCCGCGCTGGCCCAGCTCATGACGCAGCCGGGGAAAGTCATCTCTCTTCACGGCAGCCCAACGCTGAATCAGATCCCGACCGTGACCGCGAGCCTGGGGTCCCTGGTGATCGTCGGCTCTGGCCTGTTCGCTCCGGGGAAGACGGCGACCCTGAACGCCACGGATGGAATCCTGCAAGTCGAAGGCGGCGCCAGCCTGGTGCTGGACGGGGTGCTGCTCACCGCTCCGGGCATCACGACCTCCGCGGGGGCGAAGGTGACGATCCGCCGATCGATGATCACCAACCTGCAGACCGGCGCCCGCTTCGACGGCAGCACCGTCACCTTGGACAGCGATCACATAAACCAGAACCTCCTTGGCCTGGCGTTTAACTCTTCCACGGTGAGCGTCACCAATTCATTTTTTGCCGCCAACAGCGCCGATCCCAGCACCAACATGATCGAAGTTAACGGCGGCTCAGGCGTCTTCCAATTTAATACCGTGGCCTACAACGTCCTTGGGTCGGCGACGGCGCATGTGCTCAACTGTGCCGGATCTTCGACCCTGGTGGTGAAAAACTCCATATTTGTCCAAAACGGCTCCACGCAGCAGCTCGCCCAGGGGTGTGCGACTGTCGCCAGCAGCCTGATCCTCGGCAGTCTCGATCTGACGGCGGGGCAGATCAAGCAGGATCCAGTCTTCGAAAACGCCGGGCAGCTCGATCTGCGGCTGCGGCCGGGGGAGGCGACGAACACCCAGTTCCTGTTCGACAAGGCGGTGCAAGTCAGTCCGGCGGTCGAAAAGAACACCGATCATGACTACTACGGCAACCCGCGTCCGCAAGGCGGCGGGTATGACATCGGCGCGTTCGAGCTCGCCGGTCCGTAGTGGAATCGGTTTCGCGGCCCGCTCAGGGGAAGCGGACCAGGATGTGGATCAGGTTCTTGCGGTCCGGGGGGTTTTTCTGCAGATCGCTGTAGGTGAACTGGAGCTTGGCGGAGCCTCTCTCGGCCGTGCACTTCTGCCCCGCAGCCACCACCGCGACCGACTTACAGATTTCACCCGCCGGGCAGGCGAGCGGCGGTTGCTTCTTGCCGCCGCAGGTCAGGGCTACGCCGCGCGCATCGGTGAATGCGAACTGCACCCGCAGCGGACCGCCCGCATGGATGGGCCGGTGCGCTGCGGCCTTGCCCGCCGTCCCGCCGCTTGGCTCCTGCTGCTTATCGACCGGAGGCGGCGGCGGACTTGGCTGCAGCGGCGGCGGCGGCGGCGTTTTGTCGGCGACCGCGGGGACTGCTCCGGAAGGGGCGCTGCCGCGATGGGTGACAAGATACGTCGCCGCGATCCCCAGCAAGATGACAAGGCCCGCCCCCAGCCCCAGCACCCGGTAACGTATCATCGGCAGCCGGCCCGCCGCCGCATTCGGCTGGCCCGCCGCCGGGGTCGGGACCAGCGCCGGACCGGCCTTATTCCAGAGCTGGATTCCGCTGCTGCTGGCGCGGTCGTGGCCGCCGCCGTTTAGGCGCAGCGCGGCCGGCGATTCGGGTAGGTAGCGCAGGCGGTGAAAGAGCTCGGCGCCGTTTATCGGCCGCTTGTTGGGATCGAGCGCCAGCGTGTCTTCGACGAGCTTTGCAAGCTCCGGCGAGAACGGCTGCTCCGGCCGCAGCTGCGGCAGCGGGGTCGGGGGCACGACCAGGCGCAGGGTGAACTGGTTCAGGGTCCGCTCGTTGCTCTGGCCCCACGGGAGCCGGCCCGTCAGCATCTCCACCAAGATGAGCCCCAGGGCGTAGACGTCGGCCCGCGGATCCGCCTCCGCTCCTTCGAGCTGCTCCGGCGCCATGTACTGCATGGTCCCGACGATCATTCCCGGCGTGGTGCCGCGGGCGTTCCCCGCGCCGCGGTGGAACTTGGCGATGCCGAGGTCCGCTGCCTCGCTGCGCCGCGCACAATCGTTCCGCCGGGCCCACAAGTGTCGGCTCGGCGCAGTCCGGCCGCGGAAGGATTGCCGGCGGGGCGCACCGCCCGGTCGGGCCGGGGATCATCAGTCCTTTTTTCCGAGGACGGCACGACTGTTGTTTCCCGGAGACGACGAACTGGGTACGCTACTTTCCAAAAGCGGGTCGATGTACGGTCCGCTCGATAGAGCACGCCGCCGCGCGAGCAGAGTTGGAAAGTGTGATGCAGATCCCAAATGGCAAACGATCTTGGTATTGGCACTGCGCAGCGCGCCGGCACACTCTGGCGCTCCTGCTTTTCGGCAGCCTGCAGCTCTCGTGCGCCGGCGGCTCGCAGCGCGGCAGCACCAATGTCGAAATTATCGTCGAGCCAAGCGATAACGGCAGCGCGCTAATCGCCGCGATCGGCGCCGCGCAGAAGTCGATTCACATGACGATGTATCTTCTGTCCTCCAGCGCCATCCGCGATGCGCTGATCGCCCGCCACAAGGCCGGGGTCGAGGTGAAGATCATCCTCAATCAGCAGTTTCCCCCCGGCACCACGGTGACCAATCAGAGCTCCTACAGCGCGTTGCAAGCGGCCGGCGTGCCGGTGGTCTGGGCCTCTTCGGCTTTCACCTATACGCATGAGAAGTGCCTGGTCATCGACGGCAAGGCGGCGTGGATCATGACGATGAACGCCTCCACGTCGGCGCTGACCAACAACCGGGAATACCTGGCGATCGACACCACCGCGGCCGATGTGGCGCAAGCCGAAGCGCAGTTCGCCGCCGACTTTGCCGGGAATGAGTACGTCCCGGAGGGGAACCTGCTTGTGTCGCCGGTCACCGCGCGCGCCGGAATCTTGGGACTCATCAGCCAAGCGCAGACCTCGATCGACTTCGAAGATGAGGAGATCGGCGACCGTGAGATCAGCGCCGCCTTGTGCAGCGCCGTTGCGCGCGGCGTAAAGACCCGCGGCGCCCTGGCGGCGACCAGTCCGAGCCAGACGCAGCAGAACGCGGTAACGCAGCTCAAGGGGTGTGGCGTGACTCTGTCCGAGCTTGCCACGCCGTACCTGCACGCCAAGGCCCTCGTTGTCGATGGCGCGTCGATCTATGTCGGCTCGATCAACTTCACGATGACTTCGCTCGACCAAAACCGCGAGCTCGGACTCATCACCGCGGCCGGCGCTGCGGTCGCGCCGGTGCGCCAGACCGTGGCCGCTGATATCGCCGCAGGGACCCCGCTGTGAGCCGTACTTTTCCCTAGCGCGGTCGTGAAAACTCCATCGCTTCATCTTCCACGGAGCCAAACTTCAGGCTCAAGATATCGAGCGCGTAGTTCTGGTAGAGCTTCCACGGTGCCCGGACCCCTTGGCGCGGGAATCGGGCGATGCCGCGCTGGACATAGCCGGAGGAAAAATCGAGCGCCGGCTGCGTCTGCATGTCGGGATCGTGGTTGCGCGGCGTCGCTTGCACGAATCCCCTTTCATCCATGAAGTTCAAGAGCCGGCAGATGTAAGCGCACGTCAGGTCGGCCTTGAGCGTCCAAGAGGCGTTGGTGTAGCCGAAGCACGACGCCAGGTTCGGCACGTCGCTGTACATCATTCCCTTATAGCTTAGCGACTTGCCAAGCTCGATGGGCCGGCCGTCCACGCTCACTTCCATGCCGCCGAGAAGCTCCAGCACGAGCCCGGTCGCGGTGACGATGACATCGGCCGCCAGCTCCTCTCCGGACTTTAGCTTGATGCCGGTCTCGGTGAACGTGTCGATGTGATCGGTGACGACGCTGGCGCGGCCCTGCTTTATCACTTGGAACAGATCGGCGTCCGGCACAAGGCACATGCGCTGATCCCACGGGTTATAGCGGGGGGTAAAGTGCTTGCCGACATCGTAATCGGGGCCGAGGTGCTCGCGGACGCCCTTTAGGACGAACTCCTTGATGGTCGCCGGCCGCCGCCGCGACATCTGAAACAGCAGCATCCCGAGCAGGACATTTTTCCACCGCGTCAGGCCGTAGGCCAGGCGCTCCGGCACGTGCCGCCGCAGCCAGTTGGCGATCGCGTCTTGCTCCGGCCGCGACACCACGTAGGTCGGGGAGCGCTGCAGCATGGTGACATGGGCGGCGGTGGCGGCCATCGCCGGCACCAGCGTCACGGCGGTCGCGCCGCTGCCGATGACGATGATGCGCTTGCCGGTGTAGTCCAGATCTTGCGGCCACTTCTGCGGGTGGACGATGCGGCCTTTGAATCGCTCGACGCCGGGGAACTCCGGCGTGTAGCCGCTCTCATAGCGGTAATAGCCGCTGCACATGATAAGAAAATTGCAGGTGAAGCGGACGACCTCCGGGGCTGCGCCGGGGGCGCCGGGGTTCCGTACGGCCTCGACGGTCCAGCGCGCGTCTTGGGAAGAAAAGGAGGCGCGCTTGACCCAGTGGTTGAAGCGGATGTTGCGGTCGATGCCGGCCTCACGCGCGGTGTCACAGATGTAGTCGCGGATCGCTGGGCCGTCGGCGATCGCCTTGGGATTGGTCCACGGCCGGAACGAGTAGCCCATGGTGTGCATATCGGAGTCCGAACGGATGCCGGGATAGCGGAACAGATCCCAGGTGCCGCCGATGGCATCGCGCCCTTCGAGGATGGCGTAGGATTTTTTCGGACAGTCCTGTTGCAGATGGAAGGCTGCACCGATGCCGGACAGGCCGGCTCCCACGATCAGCGCATCGAAATGTTCTGTAGACATGAAAAGCTCCGACGTGAACCTGGCAGCGAGGAGTTTTGGGCGACTAGAATTTGCTAGGCTGCAGACGCCCGGGGGCGGGCGGCTGGGCCGTGCGGACGCCATTATTCTGTTTTTGCCGGAGCGTTTGTCAACTGCCGCCGTGGCTGCCCCGGTTCGGCAGCCGCGCGGGCGCTCTACGACTGGGCGCACCGCGGGCGCGCGGGGCTAAACCGCCTGTTTCAAAAGCTACTACGCGACCCGATCACAGGACCTGCCGTGCTCACGGCCAAAAGGCCGCTCCGCGCGCCAGGCCCT
>CALFML010000379.1 GCA_937879845.1 uncultured Myxococcales bacterium | reverse complement strand
CCGGCGCCGGTCGCGGCACCACCCCGCCGCCGAGCGCCGCCGCCGAGCCCTGGGAGCTCGGCAAGGATGCCCGCCTGGAGGTGGCGATGCTCATGGTGCACGGGGTCCAGCTTGTATCGGTGTCGGCGCGGGCGGGTCAGGGCTGCGTCGGGCTGTCGCACCAGCTGTGGGCCTTGTGGCAGCTGCAGGGCGATCCGGTCCGCCCGGACTGGCATCTATTGTCTTCGCCGCGCAGCGGCCAGGGCGGTACGCCGCGGGCGGTCATGGACCTGGACGGCGACGGCATCCCCGAGTTCTTGTTCGTCCCCGCCGGGGTGGGCGAGCTGCTCGGCATCGTGCGCTCGCGCGGCGGCTCCGGCACAAGCAGCGGCAACACCGGCATCGGCGACGGCGGCACCTACGACGACTTCCAGCTCGACCGGCTGCCGGTGCTCGATAGCTCGTGCTAAGGTAGTCGGAGCTGAAAAGCGAAAGGAGACCACACCATGGCGGATGTTTTGCGTAAAGGTGCCAAGGGAGAGTCGGTGCGCGAGCTACAGGAACACTTGCGTCGGCTCGGGTTCGCGTTAGAGGCAGATGGCCACTTCGGCGACATCACCCACAACATCGTCATCGCGATGCAGGCGATCTTCGGCTACGACATAGACGGCGCCGTCGGTCCCGCGACCCAGAAGCTCATCCACAAGCAGAGCGAGCTGGGGTGGAACCTCGAGCGCGCCCGTCAGCACGGCTACCCCCAGACGCCCGCCCAAGCGTAGGCCATCCTGTTCTCTGCCGCCTTTGCTCCCCACCTAGACAAAGCAGACTGATGCCGACGGCAGGGTTTCAACCTGCGGTTGCCGCCGCCGCTTCCGCGGGCCGGTCGAAATAGACGCCGCGGACCCAGCGCGCGCCGGTGAAGGCGGTGCGCGCGTGCAGCATGCGGTGGTTGTCGTAAAGCAGGAAGTCGCCGGGGAGAAGGCGCAGCTTGTAGCGGTGGGCCGGCTCGCGGACGATGGCGGCAAACCGCCTATAGGCGCGGAACCAGCCGTCCATCTCGGCGAACGGCAGCTTCTGCGGCGCCATGGTGAAGTAGGAGTAGCGGATGAGAAAGCCGCCGTCTTCGCTCAGGCTGAGGATCGGCGCGATGACCAGGCTCTCGAACGCCCGCTGCCGGCGGTGGAAGTGGACCTTGGTGCGGCGCAGGGTGCGGAACGCCTCGGCGTCCACGGCCGCCAGGTAGCGCGCCGCCATGAGCCCGTCCACCACGAAGTTGTCGCCGCCGTCCGCCGCCGCCTGCATGCAGTGCAGGAGCTGGTAGCGCGGCGGATGTTCGAGGAACGGCTGATCCGTGTGCGCCTCGATCGCCGAGTCGGTGTAGCCGAGCTGGTCGGTGTTTTGGTTGGTGGTGTTATCGGTCCGCAGATCTTCGATGCGGCCAAAGTGGGTGCCGATGACCGTCAGACCGGTCGCGGTGAAGGCGGCAATCAGCGCCTCGGTATCTTCGGGCGAAGCCGCGCCGCCAGATCGTGAGCCGTAGCCGCGCACCACGACCGCGCCTTTTTCGGACAGCCGCTGCAGCGCCGCCGCCGCCAGGCTGTGATCATCGCCATGGTCGCGGGCCTCCAAGGTGAGCGCCGCTACATCGGCCGGCGGCGGCACAGGCGGCGCTTGATTCACGGCGTAGGCGTGCTGACGCAGCCAGTCGAGCGGGTAGCGGCTCGTGCGCGCGCCGGGCTCGTCCCAGCGGACGATGAGCGCGCCGGGCTCCGCGGCTTGGTCGTCCGGCAGCACGCTGGCCGAAAGCGGCCGGATGCCCGCGGCGATCTCGCTGGCGTCGACGATCCGCTCGCGGGTGAGCGGGTGGCGATCCTCTTCGCACTGGCCGCGCAGCCACTGGTAATGAAAGTCGGCGGTGTCCGGCGGCGCGGCCGAAAAGTGCAGCCGCAGCCAGCCGTCATGGAGCTGCACCCGAGGAAAAATGGCATCAGCAGACATGATTCACTCCCAAGCGACGCCGGCGACTCGCCTCAGGTCACACTAGCGCTGTCACCAAGCCGCGTCTTTCAGTGAACTATATCTGTTATGATAAACTACGGGACGTCAAGCTTTACCAGCCTAGTTGCGCCTAGGACTTGGCCTAGGACTTGGTCTGGATGAGCTCAATCTTGTAACCGCTCGGATCTTCGACGAACGCGATGACGGTGGTGCCGTGCTTCATCGGTCCGGGCTCGCGGACTACCTTGCCGCCGCCGGCGCGGATCGCCTCGCAGGTGGCGTGGATGTCCGGCGTGCCCAGGGCGACGTGGCCAAAGGCGTTGCCGAGCTCGTACTTATCGGTGTCCCAGTTGTGGGTGAGCTCCAGCACCGCGGTGTCGGACTCTTCGCCATAGCCGACGAAGGCCAAGGTGAAACGGCCGGACTCGTAGTCCTGCCGCCGCAAGAGCTTCATGCCGAGGATCTGGGTGTAAAAGTGCAGCGACTCATCCAGGTTGTTGACCCGGATCATGGTGTGAAGGATTCGCATGCGCCCAGCATACCGCAAGCGCCGGGCTCACGGACCCAAGCAGAACATCGTCCCGGTGGCGTTGCCGATGTAGATATAGCCATCGACGATGCACGGGGTCGATACGCAGGCGCCGCCCAGGTCGTAGCGCCACGCCACCTGGCCCGTATCGGCATCGAGCATGTAGAGATAGTGGTCGTAGCTGCCAAAGACCACTTTGTTATCGACGACGCACGGGGAGCTCCAGATCGCCCGCCCGACCCGCGTGTCCCAGAGCTGGGCGCCGGTGGTGGCGGATACGCACGACAGGTGCGCGTCCTGACCGCCGATCCACAGCCGGTCGCCGACCACCGCCGGGGTGGACCAGTAGCCGCCGCCGCTTGTGACGCGCCAGACCTCTTTGCCGTTCTTGCGGCGGAGGCAGAACAGGCTCGGATGATCTTCTTCGGTGGCGATGTAGACGAGCTCTCCGCTGAGGACGGGGGAGACATCGGTGTCGTCGCCGGTGGCGAAGCGCCAGCGCTGCCGGCCGGTGGCGCTGTCCAGGCAGTAGAGGAAGCCGTCGTAGGTGCCGGTGTAGAACTCGCCGTCGGCGACCGCCGGCGAGGTCTCCGAGCCGTTGGAGCCGGGGAGCGTGCCGGGCCCGACCCCACCGACGAAGCTGCGCCAGATGAGGGCGCCGGTGCGGGCGTCCAGGCAAAAGGCGTAGCCGGCCTCCCCCGCGATGTAGAGCCGGCCGTCGACGATGCACGGCGAGGAGTCGCAGTCGTTGGTGGTGTCATGGCGCCACAGCTGTTCGCCGGTCGCGGCGTCGATGCAGCGCACGAAGTCATCGACGTTGCCGATATACAGCCGATTTTCGAACAAGCAGGCGGAGCTCTTGAACATGCCGCGGGCGCGGTACCGCCACAGCACCTGGCCGGTGCTGGCGCGCAGGGCGTACAGGGTGCGGTCGACCGAACCGACGAACAGATAATCGCCGAGCTTGACCGCCTGTCCCGTCCACCCCGTCCCGGCCCAGATCACCGGCTGGCCGCGGATGATCGATGGGAAGGACTCGGTCTGCAGGCGCCAGTGCAGCCGCGGGGCCGCCGGCAGCGGGCCGGTCCCATAGAAAGTATGGGTCGGGTTGCCGCGGAACATCAGCACGGTATCGGTGGCGGCGCTGTCCGCGCCGTGGCGCCACGGCGGCAGCGGCAGCGGCGGCGCCGGTCCGGCAAGCCGCAGCGGCATCTGCGCCGGCGAGGTTGCCGCGGCGGCCGCAGCGGCGCGGCGCTCCGGCACTAAGCTCCCCAAGAAGGCAGCGCCCCCCGTGCAAAGAGCCGCCGCACCGCGCAGGAGCTGCCTGCGCCCGGGCTCGACTCTCTGCCCAGGGTTCCTGTTGGACTCGCGGTCGCGCCCCACCGCCCCGCATTATGGACGATTTCCCAACTTTTATAAATAGCTCGGCAGCGCTACCGGCGACTAGAGCAGTGAACGCCGCATTCCTTTTGCAACAAGGAGTAAAAAGGAACCGCGGAATCCGTACTCCGACTGTGTGGTCCGCTGCTACGGGGTTTACATACAGCGTCGTTCCCTCCGAGTCTTCGCATTCCGGCGCGGCTCCAGCGCCTTGGCTTCACGATCTGACAGCTGCCGTTTTTTGCGCGCGGCGCCCGCCGCTTCTGCCCCTGCGATATCAAGACGTTGGCCGGAACCGCTTACGCGCGCGGCCGGGCGGCTGATTATGGGAAATAATCCGCGGTTGGTATACTCACGCGACGATGCCAGACTCTACGCGGGTGAGCCGGGCCTACATCCGAGCTGGGCTTTTACCTCTCCTGCTCTTGCTTTTGGGGCTGCCTCCAGGTTGTCGCATGCCGACGGCCACACCGGCGCGCGCCGAGCTGCAGCCGGGACTGTGGGGCGCCGCGGACTACCAAGGATCGTTCCAGTACCGCTATGACGGCTCGGCAGAAAAACAAGGCTCGCCGCCGCCGTTTGCCGATCCGCGCCATGAGGACGGGCGCTGGCAGAGCGTGACCGGCATCGGCAAGCCGCCGGGCCGTGGCACCGCCACCGTCTTGTGGCTGCGCACCCGGCTCACCGGGCCGCCGCTGCATAACCCGATGCTCTACTTGCGGCTGTCCAGCCACACCGCGGAGCTGTATCTGGACGGCCAGCCGGTAACCCCGTACATGTCGACGCAGACGCTGACCGACTTTTTGGTCAGCACCCGCGATGAGTACCTGCTGCCGCTAGAGCGCGACTATGTCGGCAAGACCCTGGTGCTGCGCCTTTCCTCGGCGGCGCCGATGATCGGAGTCACGGCCACGCCGCGCCTGGGCGAAGCCGCTGCGGTGACGCTGGATTTTGTCCGCTTGACCAGCAACCAGGGACTCGTCGCGCTCTTGTTTTTGGCCGTCGCCGCGGTCAGCGCGGTGCTGTTCGCGCTCCGTCACACCCAGCGCGCCTACCTGTACTTCGCCATCTACTGCGGCAGCATCGGCATCTACGATCTGACGCTCTCCGGTCTGCTCGGGGTGCTGGTGCCCTGGCCGTTCCCGCGGCTGCCGAGCCAGATTCTGAGCCTGACGCTAGCCTGCGCCGCGATCTGTTCGTACGTCAGCTCGATCCTCGACTCCGGACCGCTGCGCATCCTGCGCTGGGTGCGGATGACGCTCCTTACCCACCTGGCGCTCAGCGGGGCGGCCACGCTCGTGGATCCGCCGCGCCTCCTTTTGCTGATTCAGCCCATCAACATCCTGACCGGCGTGCTCCTTGTGAGCCTGATCATCACGGTGGCCCGCGCCGCCCGCCGCGGCAACGTGGACGCCAAGATCCTCAGCTTGGGATTTACCATCGTGCTCGGCCTTGTGATGCCGGACATCCTGGTCGCCACCGGAATCGTGGCGGGGCAGTTCGGCTCCAACTTCAACATCGGCCTTGTGGTGCTGGCCCTGACGCTGGCGGTGATCCTTTTGCGCCGCTTCGTGGCGGATCACATCCGCAGCGTGCAGCTCCAGTTCGAAAACACGCTGGCGCACAAGCGACTCGGCGAACAGGAGGCGCTGCTCCACGCCGCCGCGCGCATGGCCAAGGGCGACCTTGAGACCCAGATTACCGTCGAAGACAAGAGCCCGCTGGCGCCGCTGGCGGTGGCGCTGGAACAGATGCGCCAGGATCTGCAGTCGCAGGTCGAGCTCCTGCGGCGCATGCAGCGCGACCTGCGGGCCCAGGTCGACACCTTGGAGACGCGCAACCTGGAGATCGTCCACCTCAACGAAGAGCTGCGGCGGCAGATAGAGCAGCGGTCGCGGCGCCTGCTCGATCTGTACCTGCCGTCCTCCGGCACGCCGCAGCGGCCCACCGAGCTGCAGCCCGGCGACCTGCTCGGCGACTACTACCGCATCGTCCGCACCATCGGCCAGGGCGGCATGGGCACAGTCTATCAAGTCGAGCGGATCACCGACGGCCGGCAGCTGGCGGCCAAGGTCCTGCGCAGCGCGGCCGTGGATCGCACGGCGCTTGGCCGCTTCGCCCGCGAGGCGCAGATCATGGCGCGGCTCAGCCACCCGAGCCTGGTGGCGATCTCGGATGTCGATGTGACGACCCAGGGCGTGCTCTATCTCATCATGGAGCTTATAAGCGGCTCTTCGCTGTGGCAGCGCCGCGAGCGCTATGGCGACATCGCCTGGAACCGCGTCCTTTTGGCGCAGATCGCCGACGCCCTGGCGGCGCTGCATACCTGCGGCGTGGTGCACCGCGATCTGAAGCCGGAGAACGTGCTGGTGATGGATGGGGAAGGCGGGCAGCCGCTAGTCAAGCTGGCGGACTTTGGCATCTCGCTGCTGCTTGAGGAAAATCGCCCAAGCTCCGCGGCGGCGGCGCCCAGCGATGCGCAGCTGGCATCGCTCCTACCGAGCGCGGAGCGCGGGCGGGAGCAGATGGATCCGACTCTGCAGGCGCCGCCCGCCGCTGCATCGACCGATGGCCAATCGCACCCGTTTTCGCTGCATCCGGCCGGCAGCGACCTGCCCGCCGAGTCGCGGCGCCCGCCGAGCAGCAACGAGCGGGCGCTCACCCAGACGGGAGTGATCATGGGGACGCCGGTCTACATGGCGCCGGAGCTTATTCAAGGCTCCCGGCATGCGCAGCCGGCCGCCGATGTCTTCAGCTTGGGGGTGCTGGCGTTTGAGATGTTCACCGGCCGGCCGCCTTTTATCCAGCCGCCGATCCTCATGCGCAGCCTGGGCGCCGAGCTCGTCGTCCCGCCGCTGCTGCGCAACCGGCCGGGTCTGGATCCGGAGGTCGTGACCCTCATCGAGAGCTGCCTGGCCACCAATCCCGAGAGCCGGCCGAGCGCCCAGCAGCTCGCCAGCGCGCTGCGCAGCCCCCTTGGCGCTTAGACCCGCGCGCCCAAGCTCAGTCTAGCGTGTTGATGACAAGCCGCATCCCCGCGTCGTACTCATCGAGCCGCCGCAGGTGGCCGTAGCGCGCATCCCACGTCCCAGCCAAAAGGTCGCGGCGCACCGCGGCCACCACGCGCGCCACCACGTCCTTTGCCATGCGGGCAAAACCCGAGGTCGCGTTCCGCGCCGCCTCATCCAGCACCCGCTCCGGGTGGGCCCAGAACGACATCAAGGTCCAGTCGCAGGTGTCGCGCGGCACCGGAACCGTATCTACCTGCGTCCGCCCGCCGAGCCACGCCGCCAGCTGCTGCGGCGACGGAAAGACTCGGCGATCGAGCGCCGCCACCTCCGGCATGTAGTCGGCCATGAGCCACATCGCGCCGCTCACTTCGGGATCGCAGGTGAGGAGCACCACCGGGCCGGCCGCGACCCGCCGCATCTCGCGCACGCCGCGCTCCTGGGCGTCGTCCCAGTGGTGTACGGACAAGATAGCCATGGCCGCATCCACGCCGCGGTCGCGCAGGGGCAGCTCCTGCGCGAAGGCACGCAGCGCCGGCGCCAGCTCACGCGGACGCTGCGCCGCCATGACGTCGCTTGGCTCAACGGCGATGACGTGGCGGTCCGGCGGCTCATAGGAACCGGCGCCGGCGCCGACGTTCACGACGGTCCGCGCCGCCCCGAGGGCGCGCCGGATGCGGTCGGCGATGCGCGGATCCTCGCGCCGCGTCTGAGCGTAGCCCTGGCCAATGCGGTCGTAGCGCGGCGTATCGATCATCTCCGACATCTCCGAGTTCATATCGCGGCCGCGGCCGCGGCGCCAGCGGTTGCGACCGGGTTTTTGGCCGCCGCGGTGATTGCTTTTGCCTTTGGCCGGAACCTGCGCTACGCATGGGCGGAAACGGCCGTAGCGCTGATTCACATTCACTCGGGCACTCAGGTTGCAATTTCGGAGGAGAATCCCCCATGGATCGTCGAGAGTTCAGCAAGATTATGGGAACCGTGGTCGCCGGCATGGTCGCCGGTTCGCAGCTCGCCGGGAGCGAGAAGAACGCCTACGCCAAGCACGCCGATGTCCACATCTGCAAGGGCTTCAACTCCTGCAAGGGCAAGGGCGGCTGCAACTCCGGCGACGGTGGCTGCGCCGGCAAGAACTCCTGCAAAGGCAAGGGCGGCTGCGCGTCCAAGGAAGCCAAGCATGGCTGCGCCGGCAAGAACTCCTGCAAGGGCAAAGGCGGCTGCGCGGCCCCACCCAACGACGCGGGCTGCGCCGGCAAGAACTCCTGCAAGGGCAAAGGCGGCTGCCCGGTTCCGGTCAATCCCGCCCACCTTCCGGCCAAGCCGCAGTAGGCGGCGGCAGTCCGTCCGCAGTCCGTCCGTTTGGGCGGGCGCGGACGGACGGGCGCGGGAGGGAGTCGCGATGGCGAACCGCTGGAACTTTCCCGACCTGGGCATCGGGGTCGGTCTGCGCACCGCGCACTTCGGCTTCCTGCTCGCGCAGGCGCCGCCGGTGGACTGGTTTGAGATCCTGTCGGAAAACTTCCTTGATACCCAAGGGCGGCCGCTGTGGGTCTTGGATCAGATTGCCGAGCGCTACCCGGTGGCGCTGCACGGCGTCTCGCTGGGCATCGGCAACACCGATCCCCTCGATCGCCAGTACCTGAAGAAGCTCAAGGCCCTGGCCAAACGCACGCGGGCGCACTGGGTCTCCGACCACCTGTGCTGGACCGGAGTGATGGGCCGCAACACCCACGACCTCCTGCCGCTGCCCTACAGCGAAGAGACGCTGGCGCACACCACCCGGCGGGTCCGCCAGGTCAGCGAGATTCTGGAGCGGCCGCTTGTGCTGGAGAACCCCTCCTCCTATCTGGAGTTTGCCGCTTCGTCGATGCCAGAGTGGGAGTTCCTGAGCCGCCTGGCCGCGGACGCCGACTGCGGTCTGCTTCTGGATGTGAACAATGTCTATGTGAGCGCCTATAACCACGGCTTTGATCCGACGGTTTATATCGATGCCGTGCCCGCCGACCGGGTGGTGCAGTACCACGTGGCCGGCCATACCAACCAGGGGACTCACATCATCGATACGCACTCGGATCACGCCCTCCATGCGGTCTGGGAGCTGTACCGGCGGGCGTGGCAGCGCACCGGCGCGGCGGCGACTCTCTATGAGTGGGATGAGGACATTCCGGAGTTCGCGGTGGTCCTTGCCGAAGCGCAAAAAGCCCGCGCCTACCGTCAGCCCGCCGCCGCTGGAACACCGGCCCATGGCGCTTGAGCTGCCGCTTCTGCGAATGCAGCGCTGGCTGCAGGAGGTCATCGCCCACCCGGGCGCGCCGGAGGATGCGCTGGCCGCAGCGCAAGCAGAGCACAACGTACCGCTGGCGCAGCTCGGCGAGTTGATCCGGCCTTCGGCGACCCTGACCCCTGCGGAGCGAGTCGGCGTCTACCATGGGATGTACCTGCTGCGGATGAAGGAAGCGCTGGCCGCCGATTATCCGGCGCTGCAGCACTTCCTCGGCGAGCCGGCGTTCACCGAGTTGATTACCGCCTACGTCCAGAAATACCCATCGCGCAGCTACAGCCTGAACCCGCTCAGCGACCACCTTCCCGCGTTCATCGCCGATGCCGATGCCCCTACGCTGCCCCGCGCGGCGTTCTGCCACGACCTGGCCCGTCTGGAGCTCACCATCAGCCAGGTCTTCGATGCCAAGGAGACGCCGCCGCTCAGCCCCGCCCGCATCGCCGCCGTTGCCGCCGCTGACTGGGAGCGGGCGCGTCTCTCTCCGGTCGCTGCGCACTGCTTGCTCGAGCTCCGCTACAACGTAAACGCCTATCTCCAGAGCGTCCGCGATCAAAGCCCGACCGCGCCCAGGCCGCGCCGCAAAGACTCCTTTGTCCTTATTTACCGCCGCGACTACCGCGTCTATCGGCTGGAGCTTGGGCGCCCGGCGCGCGACCTGCTCACCGCCCTTTTCGCCGGCACCCCGCTAGGGGAAGCGATCGCCCGCACCTGTCAGCACGGAGATCGACCGCCAAGTCAAAACCAGCTCTTCCGCTGGTTCCGCGACTGGGTCGCAAACGGCATCTTTTCTAGCCTCACGATTGGCTGATCAGATAGGGAGCGGGCTAAGGAGCGGCGGGGTGCAGGCGCTGGCGGAAAAACTCTAGGACCCGCTGCTCGGCGCGCTTGGTGGGACCGCTCGGATCATCGTCGCGCAGGTTGCCGGTGAGCGGCGCGTGCGGCGGCTGCCCGAACGCTGGCAGCGCATCGCGCGGATCGAGCTCGATGGCCTCGAAGCGATCGCCGAAGGTCGCCTTGAACGTCGCGAAGCGCTCACTCCGTACGTGCGGATCACCATGGAAGCGCAGGCCGATCATCGACAGATTCTCATCTTGGAAGCGGCGCTTGGCGCAGGCGACTTCCTCCGGCGAGACTCCCATCGCCGCCTGGCGCTTGGCTCCCAGACTCAGCGGCAGCGACGGCTGCGCCAGCACCGGCGCGATCACCGCGGGCTCGGTCATCATCGCCAGGGCGAAGTTGCCGGTAAAGCACATGCCGAGGGCGCCGACGCCCGGCCCGCCGCACTCGGCGTGGACCTTGCGCGAAAGGGCGCGCAGCCAGTCGACGATCGGGCTCGACTTGTTCGTGGCCCAGGCGTCAAACTCGCGCCGCACGCACAGCGCCTTGCCGATCTCGGTGATCGAATACAGGACCGAGATCGGCTTGCCCGGCGCGCCGAACAGGCTCGGCAAAAACACCGTCATGCCCGCCGCCGCCACGCGATCCGCGAAGCGCACGACCAGCGGGTGCAGGCCCGGCATCTCATGGATGAGGATCACCGCCGGCCCGGTTCCTCGACGGTAAATCGGCCGCGACCAGCGACCGTCGTCAAAATCGTACAGCGTGTAGGCGCTCAGCATGCGTCGCTCAAGCAGACAGGATCGGCCACGGCTTGTCGCGCGGTCCGACGTCCCAGTTGTTGTGGCGGCCATCCCAATACGTGACCTTCAGCCCCGCAAGCTCAACGTCATCGAGACAGTTCAAGTTCACGGAGACGAAGTCGCCGCCCAGCTCCGCGAAGTGGCCGCGTCCGAAGCAGTGTACGCCGCAGGTCTTGCAGAAGTAGCGCTTGGAGATCTTCGGCCCCCACTCATAGCTCGTCAGGGTACCCTCGCCCGAAAGCAGCTTGAACGCCGCGGGCTTCACGATGACGCCGACGCTGCCCACCTTGGTGCAGACGCTGCAGTTGCACTGACTGCCGCCATCGCCCAGAGCCAGCTCGACTTCGAAACGCACCGCGCCGCAGTGGCAGCTGCCCTGCTGCGTGCTGAGCTGCTTATCGCCGTGGCCATTGCCGTTGCTCGCTTCCATGGCTCCCTCCTGCGTGAACGACCGCACCCTATCACACCCGCCAGTTAGCGCTTTTCAAACGCGACCAAAACCT
>CALFML010000378.1 GCA_937879845.1 uncultured Myxococcales bacterium | reverse complement strand
GGATCAGCACCAGCTGACCGGCGAGTCACACTCGATCGAAAAGAGCGTCGCGGACTCCGTGCTCTGCGCGACGTTCATCCAGCGCGGCCAGCTCCGCGTGCGGGTCGAGAAGGCGGGCAGCGATACGCTGGCCGCCCAGATCAGCGCCATCTTGGAACGAACGACCGGCAAAAGTCATAAGCGCCTCGACCGCGGTTCGCGGCTGGCCAACGACACCGTGGCGCCGTCTTTGTTAATCGTCGGCGCGACCCTGCCCTTCTACGGACTGAGCAGCGCGACGGCGCTCTTGGCGGCCATGCCGGGCCTGGATATGTACCACGCCGGTCCCATCGCCCTCCTGTCGTTCCTGGAGATGGCGGCAGAGCGGCAGATTCTGGTCAAGGACGGTCGCTCGCTGGAGCGGTTGCGCGGGGTCGATACCGTAATCTTCGATAAGACCGGAACGCTTACGCTGGAGGAACCCGGGCTCGCCCAGATCCACTGCTTTAGCGATCTGTCGGAAGATGAAATCCTGGTCATGGCCGCGGCCGCGGAGCATCGCCAGTCGCACCCGCTGGCGCGCGCGATCACGGCCGAGGCCAAGCGCCGCCAGCTTTGCTTTGAAGACATCTTCGAGTCACGTTACGAGATTGGCTTCGGCATCGCCGCGCGCGCTGGGAAGCGCTTGATTCGCATCGGCAGCGAGCGCTTCATGGCAGCCGAGAAGCTCCGGCTGCCGGCCCAGGCCAAAGCATTGCGCGCGGCGGCCGCACGGACAGGTCATACGCTCATCTATGTCGGCTCTGGACGGCGAGTGGTTGGCGCCATAGAGCTGCGACCGATCCTGCGGCCCGAGGCCATGGAGGTCATCGCAGAGCTGCGCCGGCGGAACCTGACGATCTATGTTTTGTCTGGAGATCAAGAAGAACCGACCCAGGTTCTCGCCAAGAGCCTGGGGATCGACAAATACTTTGCCGGGGTGTTGCCAGAGGGGAAGGCCGAGATCATTTTGCAGCTTCAGCAAACAGGCCATAAGGTGTGCTTCATCGGCGACGGCGTAAACGACGCCATCGCGCTTAAGCAAGCAGACGTCTCGATCGCGCTGCGCGGAGGGACGCTGCTCGCCGCGGACACCGCGCAGATTGTGCTTATGAATCAGAGCCTGCGCGGCCTTCTTCAGCTTTTGGATATGGCGCGCGCACTGGAGCGCAATGTTAACACGAGCTTCGCGCTGAGTCTTGGCATGGCTACCGCGCTCCTCTCTGCGGTGCTGCTACTAAACGGCTATATTGGCATTCTTCTGTCTACTGGCTATATCACGTCTTTTCTGGTCGTCACAAACGCTCTCGCCTCGCGTTTAACGTACAAAGACAAAAATCCCGAAGCCGCATCTTGAAGCTAGCTTTGGTGCTTGCTGCCGCTCCGCACTAATATGAGAGGTAGTAAGATTTGTCCAGGCTTGATCTCTCCGCGGGAAGCGTGCGGCGGGAGAGAGCATCGGTCCGTCGAGAAAAGTGAGGCTATCGTTCCATAGCCAACGAGAGCGCGCGCGAAAAACCGCAAACCTCGTCGGGCAGATGGGGTGTGGCATCTTCCTCCAATGCAGTCTCGTGGCACCTACCGTAGGCAGGTGACGATTCGGATCGTTTTGCGGAACGCAAGGCTCCGCTCGGAAGCAGCTGCCTGCGCCTCTCGCCCCACGCCAGGCCACCGCTCAGTACTTAATCTCACACTTATTCGCCTCTACCAGCCAAATCGCCAGCGGTCTTTAATTAAGCCCTCCACGACGAAAAATAAAAATTCCTTGACAGGATCCTTAACGAGAATTATGAACCTCCCATCCGTACTTACACCGACCCACGGATGGAGATGTCATGCAAGCTACCGCGAAGCCGTACCTGGGCGCCTCTTCAGACCTCGACCCTGGTAATGTCAATTTCACACCTCGCCGGGCTGTCGGATATGTCCGCGTCTCTACCGACATGCAGGCCAATGAGGGGGTGTCGCTCGATGCCCAGACCGCGGCGATCGAGCAATACTGCATCTTACATGGGCTCAAGCTGCACTCGATTTGCAGAGACGTAGTCTCGGGCGCGCAAGCTCTGGTAATAGGAAACCATCCGCTCGCAGGCCAACTCATCGTTCACCGGTCACAGGCTGACGACTAGCGATTCGGCGCCAGCGAGGGAAATGGCCAACGATGGACATCGGATCGCGGGTCTTTGGCCATAGGCGATCCAAGGCGCAGCCGCGTGTGCCGGGCCGTTACAGAGCCCTTCCGGGAAGCGGCGCAGATCAGTGTTTAGCGAGGGGGAAGGTGAGCGCCGTGCTTGCTGCCGATGCGGATCGCTTCGGTGGAGGCACGCTCCGCGTCATTCCGTAGCGCGTCGCGAACGTCGGCGGAACCCGCGGGACAGATCAGTGTACGACTGCATCGGTCTGGCCGCTTGTTGGGGAGCGGAGGGGAGATGCGGGGCGTGTCAGTCGTCGAAGATGTCGTAGCGCTCAGAGAGGTGCTTCATGAAAGCGGCGTCGGCGTACTGGCCCTCGGTGAGGGCGACGAGCTCCTCCAGATACTTATCGAAGCCGCCCGGGCTGAAGATGGTAAGGAGCCTGGCGCCTTGGGGACTGCGCACCGCGTGGCGTACTTCCGGCGGCACGTTGAGCGTGGTGCCGGGCGTGGCGATGAGCGTCTCATCGTCGAAGGCAAACTCGACCGAGCCTTCCAGAATGTAGAAGATCTCGATCATCTTTTTGTGATGATGGCGGGCGAGAAAGAAGCCGGGCTTGAGCAGATCCTCGACGAGGGTGAGCCGCCCATCGCTCAGCTCGAGCGTGGACTTTACGCGCACGTGGTCGCTCGCCCAGTCATAGCTCTTGCCCTGTCCAGGAAGGATGATCTCTTTCTTCATGGCGGCCTCCCAAATGGCAAACGCAATAGATCGCTCTGATGGTGGCACAAGCCGGGTGAAAATCCACCTGCTTTCGCGCCGGCTCGCGACGAAGAGGGCGTAAGCCTCGGCGCCACGCGGCTGCGCTGGAGAGGCTGGGCCGTGCTATCATGCCGGCAGCTCGCAAAGTCGCTGGGCCTTTTGGGAGGGATCTTTATGTACGGCCTGTCTGTATCTCGGGCGCTGTCGGTGGCGATGGTCCTCTTGCTCGCACCCTCTTCGGTCCGCGCCTGCATCAACGCCGTCCATCTTCAGCGCAGCGCGGCGGTGAAGCTGGCCACGGAGGTGGACGCCGCGCTCGATCGCAGCGACTACGATAAGGTGCTGACCCTGCTCGACACCTATGCGCTCGACGAAGACAGCAAGAGCGACGAGCCGGACGAGGGACCTTTCGAGCCGCTCATCGACACCTCCAATCCCAAGATGCGGGCACGCCTGAGCCGAGCGCGCGGGGTCGCCTACCTGCGCACCGGTCGCCCGCGCAAGGCCGCCGCGATCTTCGAAGCCTTGCTCAAAGACGACGGGCAGAACCCGTACCTCAAGACGCGCATGGGCGAAGCGCGCAGCCTGAGCAAGAAGCCGGAGGAGCGCGCCGAGGGCAAAGAGCTGCTCGCCGGCCTGGCCAAGTCCGACCTCATCCCCGACGCCGAGGGCTACCTGGCGCTGGCCCGGCTCACCAGCAAGGGACCGCGCGAGCAGGCGCTGGGCCGCTGCCGCCAGATGAGCCGCGATCCGGAGCTGTGTCAGCTCGGCAGCAAGCCTGCGGCCGCGCCGCCGGGTCCTAAGCCTGCGCCCGCCGCGGCGGCTCCTGCGGCCGCGCCCAAGCCCGCGGCTGCGCCCAAGCCTGAGACCACCGCAGCCGCGACCCCGGCCCCGAGCAAATAGCATGCGCCTTGGCCTGGCCGCGCTGGCCATCGCCGCCCTGCAGGCCCTGGGTCTGACCACGGTCCGGGCGGAGCCCGCCGGCAACCAGCTCCTCGCGCGCTTTGAGTGCAACCGCTGCCACGAGGGCACCGGGCTCCCGGAAGTTCCTTCTGAGAAGCACTGCGTGCGCTGTCACCAGGAGATCCTGGCCGGCACCTTCCAAGTCCCCAGCGAGGTGTTGAAGACCTGGCAGGGTCACATCGTCAGCCTGCCCGTCGTCCCCTCGCTGACGGCGACCGGGGCGCGGCTGCGGCGGAGCTGGGTCGAGTCGTTCCTGCTCAAGCCGCATGACCTGCGCCCCGGGCTCCTGGCGCTGATGCCGCGGCTGGCGCTGACGCCGCAGCTGGCGCGGTCGATCGCGGCGACGCTGGTCCCGCAGGAGCCGGCGCCGCCGACGCGGTCGCTTGGAGACGCGGACGCCGGACGCCGGCTGATCGAGCCTCTGGGTTGCGGCACCTGCCATCGCTTCTCCGGCGTTCCGGCGATCGCCGCGGCGCCGCTGCCCGTGCCGGTGCCGGCCGCGCAGCTGACGCGGGCGCTCGCGCTCGCCCCCGATCTGCGCTACACGCGTGGGCGCTTTCAGCCCGGCGCGCTCGTGAGCTGGCTGCGCGCCCCCGCCGCGCTCAAGCCCGACACCCTGATGCCGCAGATCCCGCTCACGGAGAAGCAAGCGCAGGATCTGGCCGCGTACATCCTGACCGCACCGCTTGCGCCCACAGTCCGGATGCCAGTGCCGCCGCGCCTGCCGGTCCTAACCCGCCGGGTCTCCTTCGACGAGGTCAACGAGCAAGTCCTCCGCCGCACCTGCTGGCACTGTCACTCGACCCCGGAGTATGCACTCGGGGACGGCGGGCCGGGCAACACCGGCGGCTTCGGGTTTACCGGCCGCGGCCTCAACGTCGCCACCTACGCCGATCTGGCCGCAGGGAGCCTGGATGAGAAGGGCCGGCGGCGCAGCATCTTTCTTCCGGTCGCGGATGGCACGCCGCGCTTGCTGGCGGTCCTGCTGGCACGGCAGCGGGAGCTTTCGGGCGAGCTTGTTCCCGGGCTGCGCGGAATGCCGCTGGGACTGCCGGCCCTGACCGCGGAGCAGATCCAGCTCGTCGAGAGCTGGCTCCGGCAGGGCCGTCCCCGGTAATCGGCACGGATCGGAGCCGACCGCGCTCAGCCAATTAGGGGTTCTTGGGCGAAGCGTTCAGGTGCCGCAGCACCCCATCGACGATCAAGCCGAGCAACGGCAAGCTCGTGCTCGTCGCGGCGACGCTCAGCAGAACGGGCGCATGGCGCTCATCAAGATGTTCTCCGGAATCCTGCCGGTTTGCTCTACACCTGGAGAGTCCCTGATGGCCGAATCTAAAAATATTGCCGAGGAATTAGCTCATCGTATCCAAGCGGACGCCAACCACTTCGGCGGGCTCTTACCCGAAAAAATATGCAATAGTTTGGCGCGGTTATCTCGCGGCCTTGCTGGAATGGAACCAGATCTCCAACTTACAATACGAGTGCCTCCTTACACACATGCCGTCGCTGGAAGAGGATCCTGCCGTTGCCATTCTACGTGGCCGCGACTGACTGCCGGCTCGATGTCCGCTGCGTGGGGGCATACACACGAGCATCCTTTCGCAGAGATCGTCCTCCTTGACCCCATGACTACCTCGGGTGTATGCATCGCGTAGAATCTGGCGGAAGCGATGGGTTTCATTCTGACTGATGTCAGTTGGATCTGTCTGTATGAAGAACACGAGCTCATCTATGACTGCCACTGCTGCTCATATTCGAAAAACTCGGGTGAAACATCTGTGTCTTAAAAAACTGTCAAGCGATTATTGAGATATCGCTTACGTACTTCGTCGATATTGTTAAGCCACTTTGCCGTAATTTTTTCGACTTCCGCCTTGATCGGCTTGTCACTGAAAACCTTAGCATAACAGATACAAGGTGAATTTGCATGATCTCCGACAGCGCCGACTATCTCTACTTGCGCATCCTCTGCTCCTAAATGTTCTACTATCTCTGTAGCTATTTCTTGAGCCAATAAAGAGTAGAGTTTTCCCGAATGATTGACAATGCTTTTCCCCGCAGCTGCTTCCATAGTCATTGCCCGCATTGGCGAAATGACACCTCTAATCCTATTACCTCGGCCTGTGAAACCACAGTCTCCTTGTTCAATGCTGGTGCCACTAACAGTTAGATACACCAAGTCTAATTCCGGATGATCTGCAGCGTTGACCCGTATTCGCTTTATTGAGTATTCATGATTATTGAGAAACTCTCGTACTATCATCTCAACGATGGATTTGGCCTCCAGGTAATCGTTCATATTTTGCAAATAGCGATCAATAAATCCGCAAGCAATTGTCAAATCGATAGTTTTCTGATCTCGAATTGTCATAACTTTCACATCTTCGCCAATCATTGGATGCTTATCCTTGACCCCCTTTGAATTCAACAAATTTTCTAGCTGCAGTGTAAGTTTTTCTGTCTTCGATAACGGTGCATAACTCGCTCCGACGCTCGTGTCCTCCATCCAAAATGGATCTTCGTTATATGTAAGCAACGAATGCTCACTCGGCAGAATCATTTTTGCTGTAATCTTTGCGTGTGATTTTTCAAAATGCTTTATTGTCTTTCTAAGATAATTTTCAACTAACTCAACAGCCGTGACTTCCGATAGGGAACCATCTCCCACATAAGTTGCACAAACTTCATAGGGCTCAATGATTCTCCCTCCACCGAATTTTGGCTCAGCCTGGCCGCCTCTGAGTGTTACTTTATCGGAATAGTGGTATGGAATTTTTCCGCTCGCGTCTGCCAATGAACATATGTGTTTGGCAATCTCTTCAGAGATTCCATCTGCTAAGGAGTCTGGGTGCCCAATCCCTTTTCTTTCAACAATTTCTACTGGATAATCGTTTTGGCTCCGACCGCTTTCAACCAGAATTCTTACGTTTTCCATGTTCCCCCCTGAGGTCGCATGATTCTGCGCGGATTGGTTTAGGAAGCGAAAACAGGCACCCCCAGCTTGGGCGCGTACGTCACCACAATGCTGGTGTTGCGCTTAAGCACAAGCAGAAATAACGTTCAAATAATAGTGCTCTAAGCTGGCGGCAAATCCCACTGTGTGGGAAGTAGTTTTGTTGGTCATTGCTACGACTCAGAGTCGAAGTCTTGGAGCTGCCCAAAACGTAAGCAAACGACCACCTGCATGGATCGTATCCTGCGGCCTTTTTCCAATCAAGTCCCAAAGCTCTAGATTCTGGGGATCCATGCACGGTTTTCTGGGCCCATGTCATGTAAGGAGCGGGCGCATAGGGAGTCCGCTTGTCGCATGCGCAGCCGGGCGTGCCCGTGCCACGAGCGCTTCAGACCGCGCCATCCGTCCTTCAACACCGCGGTCGCGACCCGTCGCCGGACTATCCTGTGGACAACCTGACGCAGCGCGAGTACGCTGCCTTAGGGGAGCGATGTTCTTTACTATTCTAGCGGTCGGTGGGGCGCTTTATGCTCTTGGGCGAGCTATTATGTCTTCGCCAGCCGCCGCCGGGGAGGACAGCCACGCCATTGTCCCCGTTCAGACTCAAGCGTCTGAAATCGCAGAGATTGATCAGGACGAGTTCGAGAAAGAGAGCGAGCGCGGACTGGTACTCGCGGGGACGAGCGTGGCCCTGGCCGGGGTGGGCGCCCTGATCTATCGGCCGTTTAGTCTGGCCAGCGCTGCGCTCACTTTTTATTGTTCTTTCCCATTATTCAAGGAGGCCCATCAAGCCATTTTTAAGGAGCGACGTCTACGCGCCTCGATCCCAGATTCCCTAGCCGTGGTCACCTTGCTGTTTGCCGGCTACTATTTTCTTGGCGCGCTGGAAGGACTGCTGTTTCGTGTCAGTCGCAAGCTGCTCCAAAAGACGGAGGATCGTACACGTCGGAAGCTTGTAGATATTTTTGGCGGACAATCGAGAACCGCCTGGTTACTAAAGGAAGGCTATGAGATCGAAGTCCCTACCGAACAGCTGCAGGTGGGCGATGTGATAGCCGTGGCGGCGGGGCAGGTGATACCGGTAGATGGCGTCATCCATACAGGCACTGCGACCATTGATCAACATATGCTGACAGGTGAATCCCAACCAGCCGAGAAAGGCCCAGGCGAGCCAGTCCTTGCCGCTACTTTGGTACTATCTGGCAAAATTCATATCAAGGCCACCAAGACGGGATCTTCTACCGCCGCTGCTAACATCGGAAAGTTATTGAAGCAAACGACTGATTATCGAGATGTGATTATTTCTGGTGGAGAAAAACTGGCGGATCGCGCTGCGTTGCCTGTAATGGGGCTGGGAGCCGTGGGATTTTTCGCGCTAGGGCCGCAAGGCGCGAGCGCCCTCCTTGGTAGCAACTTTGTGCCCGCTGCCCGTATCTCAATACCATTGAGCATGTTTAACTTCTTGGCTCGCGCCAGTAAGCAAGGCATCTTGATAAAAGATGGCAGAGCTATCGAACTTCTCAGCAAAGTAGATACCATCGTCTTTGATAAGACTGGTACACTGACCAGTGAAAAACCCCACCTAGGTCATATTCATACCTGTAATGGTGTCAGCGCCGAAGCGTTATTAGCCTACGCCGCTGCTGCCGAGCTCACTCAGAGCCACCCGATTGCCCTGGCCATCAAGCAAGCGGCTCGGGAGAGACTCCTGGCGCCGCTGCCAGCACCGGAACAGAGCACCTACCAGGTTGGCTACGGCATCCATGCGACGCTCGCCGGACATAAGATTCGGGTGGGAAGCAGCCGCTTTATGACCGATGAGGGCATCGCCATCCCAGATGCGCTCGCGCGCATTCAAACCCAGACGCACGCGCAAGGCAGCTCCCTGGTCTATGTCGCCATCGATGGCCAACTAGCCGGAGCGTTGGAGCTGCGTTCGACCATTCGCCCTGAGGTCCCTGAGGTGATCGCCGCCCTGCGTGAATGCGGGCTATCCCTTTATGTCATCTCGGGCGATCACGAAGAGCCGACCCGGCAGCTCGCCGCCGAGCTGGGCATCGCGCGGTACTTTGCAGAGGTATTGCCTCAAGACAAGGCCGCCCTGGTCCAGAAGCTGCAACGGGAAGGGCGCGTGGTCTGTTTCGTTGGCGATGGCATCAATGATTCGATTGCGCTGAAAACCGCTGATGCCTCTATCTCTTTATCTGGAGCGACAACGGTTGCTACGGATACGGCACAGATAGTAATGATGGACGGGACTTTGCGGGGCTTGCCGCAAACATTTGCCATAGCCAGGGAATTTCATAATAATACAAAGATTAACTTAGCTCTCAGTGTCGGGTTCTCGGTTTTTTGCGTTGGGGGTGTTCTTTTCTTGAATTTTGGAATTTTGGCTTCGATTATTCTGTGGAATTCGTGTTTGCTCCTGAGCATAGGGAATTCCATGTTGCCGGCCTTGAAAGACAGCATGCAAAAGTCCAACTAGCTCCCCGAACGTAGCCGATCGCCGTTTGGGGGACCTTGCCATGAGCACTTCATCGCCAGCGGCGCCTCGTGCCGCTTCCGTGCGGCATAAGGCAACCCAGCCCGTCGCCTACCCCATCGGATAAATAGCATTGCGGGTATGCGGCCTCTGGTTGGATCGCGCTCACGCAGGGCAAGATAGCCGCTGTCGAATCCAGCGCTGGATGCGGGGAGCGCCGAACCGCCCTGCGCCAGCTCGATGAGCCGCCGAAGCTCGCCGTGAATCAGAGCGAGCTGCGCGGGTGCAGGGCAGGTGATGATAGGAAGCGGGTGGCGATGAATCCACCCCACTCTCTGTATCGCTATTATTGACAGGAGCCGGCGCTGAGTGCAATAATCATGGCCAGACATTTTCTGTGTATCCCACACGCGCCTCTACAGGAACAATTCTATGACGCAGGAAGCAGAATTGCATACCAGCGCAGGAAGCACCACCGAAGCTGTGGGGCGCGTAGAAGAAGCGCGGGCCATCGTACTTCCAGAAAGAACTCGTGAACGCGAAAGCGTCGGTTAAGAAGATGAAAGAGGACAAGAAGTCGCCCAACACCACCGCCTCTCCGTAGGTAGTGCGGCGCCGGTCTTGAAGAACTGCAGCAGGCGACCTTTGTTTTTGCCGATCTAAACCAGCTCGTGCTGCAGCGTGGGTTTTTGTCACGGCTTACTGCGGGGGCACCATGCTGCCGACTCTTGTTCTTGCTGCCATAGGTGTGTACTGGGCCCTTTCGGAACAACGCAGCAGGCGGCACCGCAAAGCTCCCAAGCGGCTGCCGCCTCCATCCAAGCATCACGAGACCACAGACGCAGATGACGCGGTAGAGCCGAATAAGCGCGGCTCGCTCATGCACCGGGCGGAAGAAAAAACCCAGGTGCTGATCATGAACATGTTGCAGCGCGCCGGCACCGATGCCCACCGCCAGCAGCAGGCCGCACTGGTAGAGGTGGAGGACGCCAGCGCGATGGCGGTCAGTGCCGCAGACCGCCAGCAGAATCGGCAGCTCCTGGTCTGCGGTGCAACCGTCGGTCTTACCGCTGCCGGGTTATTGTTTCCGGTCCTGTCGCTATTGGCCACGCCGCTGTTTGCTTATCTTAGCGTGCCGGTCTACAAGCAGGCGCTGGCGGATCTAAAAAGCGACCGGAAGATCCAGATCAGCGCCTTCGTCGCCGTCTCCACGACGGGTATGTGGCTGGTCAGGGCGAAGGTGCTCGCGGCCCTTGGACTGCTCAGCGCGCGGGTGGCGGAAAAAATCCGCTCGCTTACTCAGGACCGAACGCGCCAGACCTTGAGCGGGCTCTTCGAGCGCAATCAGAGCACGGTGTTCCTCTTTCGCGATGGCATCGAGGTCGAAGTCCCGCTCGATCAGGCGCAGGTGGGCGATGAGTTGGTCCTGCGCGCCGGGCAGCTCATCCCCATCGACGGCGTGGTGACTAATCTCCCCGTACGCGTCGGCGAAACCGTGGTGCCCGGTATTCAGAATTCCTCGGCCAGCCTCATCATGACCATCGCCGATATGTCCCTCATCACGGCCGAAGTGAAAGTGGACGAGACGGACATCGTCAACGTGAAACTGGACCAGTTGGCCGACGTCACCATCGACGCCATCCCGAATCGCACCTTCAAGGGCAAAGTGATCGAAATCGGTAACACGGCCATTCTTCGTTCCACCGGCCTGGCCGCCAGCCAAAGCGCCATCTCCAGCCAGGAAGCCAAAGATTTCAAGGTGGTTGTGGCGCTCATCGACCCGCCATCGGAAATCCGCCCCGGACTATCGTGCACGGCGAAGGTAACCACCGCCACCCGTCAGGGCGTCCTTACTATACCGATTCAGGCTCTCACCGTTCGCCAGAAGGGTGATCTGGAGCCGGAACCGCAGTCCGGCGTGAAAGCCGCCGCGCCTGTCGACCCGGCAACGGAAAAAGCGAGAAAAGAAGAATTGCAGGGCGTCTTTGTCATCTCCGGAGAAAAAGCGGTCTTCCGCAAAGTGGAGACCGGAATCACC
>CALFML010000377.1 GCA_937879845.1 uncultured Myxococcales bacterium | reverse complement strand
AGGCTGTGGACCTCTTTGACCGAGTAAGCCGGTTCGCCAACCAGTTCACCGATCTAATAGGTGAGCTGGCCGATGACGTGCGCGCCCACGTCGAGCTGGGGGCGGCGCTCCTAGAGCGCGGCGACTACGACGCGGCGATCGCCGAGCTGGGCCTGGCGCTGCTCAAGCGCCGCGACCATGCGCGGGCCCGCTATCTGCTCGGGCTGTGCTACCTCCGCCGCGGCCGGCCCGGCGACGCGGAGGAGGCCAAGCGCGAGCTCGCCCTGGCGCTGGCGGCGCGCGAGGGCTACGCCGAAGCCCACATCGCCTTTGCTGACGCACTGCGGCAAGGCGGTGAGCTGGAGCAAGCCGCGGAGAGCTACCGCCTGGCGCTGCCGCACATCGACGACTCCCTGGCCCGCTCCGAGGTCGAGCGCAGCCTGGGGGCGCTTTATCTGGAGCTTGGCCAGATCGATAAGGCGGTGCGCGAGCTGCGCAAGGCGGTGTCGGCCAGCCCGGAGGATGCCGCGGCGCAGGGGCTCTTGGGCCAGGCGCTGTTGCAGAGCGCCCAGCGCAAGGGCGAGCCGCAGGGCGGTCCGACGTACGAAGCGGCGCGGCAGTGTCTGGGCCGCGCCGCCAAGTCCGAGCATCCCGATCCCCAGGTGCTGGCGGCGCTCGGCGCGCTGCTGCTGTCGATGGGGCAGGTGCCGGATGCGGAGAAGGCGATCGTGCGGGCGCTCAAGGAGGCGCCGGAGCTGGTCGCGGCGCTTCTGACCCTGGGCAAGCTGCGACTTTTGCAAGGCGACAGCGCCAGCGCCTATGAGCAAGCGCTGCGCGCCTACGCCAGCGCGACTCGGCCGACCCGCAACCAGCGCCCGATCGTCAACGCCACGGTGGCGGCCGATGCGGACCGTACCGCAAGCTCTGCCGCGGCCGGCGACGACCGTGCGGCCGCCGCGGATTCCGCGCCGGCGCCCGGCAGCCCGGAGCCTCCCGATCCGGCGCTGCTGGCGGAGATCCACGCTCTTTTGGCGCGCTGCCATAGCAAAAGCGGTGCGCCGGAGCGCGCGCTCGGCGCCTACGAAGAAGCGCTGCGCAGCTTGCCCGAGACGCCGACCCACGAGGATGAGCGCTTGGCGCTGCTCGGCGAAGCGCTGCACCTGGCGCTGGCCCACGAGCTGTGGCCGCAGGCGGCGGCGCTTGGCCGGCGGCCGCTGCTCGAAAAGACCGCCGATGGGCTGGCGGCGCAGGTCCACGCCGCCGGACTGACGCTGGCCGAAGCGGAGTCGGTGCTGCAGCGGGCGCAGGCGATCGCCGACTCGGTCGAGGTGCGCTTGGCGGCGGCGGCGGTGGAGCTGCGGCGCGGCCAGACAGCGGCGGCGGCGGCGCAGCTGCGGCGGGCGGCCCAGCTGGCGCCGACCGACCTCCGCCCGCGGCGGGCGCTGCAGGCGCTGTATCAAAAAGAACGGGAAGCGCTGCCCAAGGAGCTGTACGGCCTGTTGCAGCGGGCCCTGGAGCTGTGCGCCAAGACCCCTGAGCTGACCCTGTGGCTCGGCGAGGCCGGGCGTCTGGTCGAGGCGCTGGATCGGCCGCTGCTCATCACGGTGATGGGCGAGTTCAACTCCGGCAAGTCGACGTTCGTAAACGCCCTGCTCGGCGAAGAGGTCGCGCCGATGGGCATCACCCCGACGACCGCGACGATCAACCTGCTCAAGTACGGGCGCGAGCTCGGCGGCCGCGTGGTGTATAGCGACGGCCAGAGCCGCGCCGTGCCGTGGGCCAAGGTGCCGGCGCTTCTGCGCGGCCTCGATCCGGCGGAGGTGCAGCGCATCAAGGTCGTCGAGGTGCTCTATCCGCTCGACATCCTGCAGCGCGTCAACGTCGTCGACACCCCCGGCCTCAACTCGATCCTGCCCGAGCACGAAGCCACGGCGCGCGAGTTTATCGCCCAGGCCGATGCCGTCATCTGGCTGTTCACCGTCGATCAAGCTGGCAAAGCGAGCGAGCGCGAGGCGCTGCAGTCGATCCGCGCCGCCGGCAAGAAGATCCTCGGGGTCCTCAACAAGATCGATCGCGTCGATGCGATGGCGGCGTGGGCGGAGAAGCTCCCGGCCCTGCCGCCCGACAGTGCCGCCGCAGGTCAAGCGGCGGTAGGCGCGGAATCAAGCGGCGAGGCGGCAGCAGACTCGCTGGCGTCGTCATCGGGCCGCGGCGACGCCGGCGCAGCGCCGGTGACCGCCGCAGATGCAGCCCCTGCGGCGGACGAAACGGCGGCGGCGAAAAGGCCGGAGCCGCTGGAGGCGATCCTCCAGCACTTGCGCGAGCCGGCCACCGGTCTTGTCGATCTTTTGGAAGTCATCGTGCCGTTTTCCGGGCGCGAGGCGCTGCTCGGGCGCAAAAAGGGCGAAGCCGAGCGCCTTCAGCGCGCCAACCTGCCGGCGCTGGAGCAGGCGCTGGAGGAGCGCTTCTTCGCCCGCTCGCAGATGATCAAAAACGCCGCGGCCAAGACCCGGCTGACGGTGCTGCTCGACAAGGCGCGGGCGCAGGTGAGCAGCCTGTGGCAGGCCAGCCAGCGCGACGAGCTGGATAAGGAACTGCGGCTGTGCCAGGCCGATTCCCTCCTGTTCCTGCGCGATTTCATCCCCGCCGAGCGGCGACGGCTCATCGCCGATGCCGACAGCTCGCACAAGCTCGCGGCACGCGAGATCCTCGACTTCGTCCGGCCGCGGCGCTGGCCCTTCGGCGAGCACCAGGCGGCGCCGGCCGATCGCGACTTCCTGCTCGTGCTGCTGGATGAGAAGCTGGCGGCGCTGGCCAGCGCCTCGCGGGCGCGGGTGGTGGCGGCCCTTGCGATCGCTGAAACGGAGGGCAGCGCCGATGCCGATCTGCTGCGGCTCCTCGATGAGCAGGTCTACGGCCGCTACCGCGCGTTTTCCCGCGGCTACCTGCGCGGCGGCAAGGTCGACGATTTCTTCGTCCGCATCCTGCCGCGCCTGGAGCTGAGCGAAGCGGCGATCGGCCGCGCCCTGGAGCGCGACGCGCCGACCGCGGTCGACATCTTGGAAGCCGAGCTCTTAACGCCGCTGCGCTCCTTCGGCGAGATGTGGTTCAAGCTGCGCAGCGCCGAGCTGCAAAAGCGCCTGGAGCACGAAGAGCTGCACCGCCTGGATCTGGACGAGCGGGTCCTGTTCCCCCTGGAAGCGCTGCGCGAAGCGCTGGCCAGCCAGCCCGATCCGGCCGGCTGATCTCAGCTAACGCCCCGTCGGCCGCATGCGCGCGCGAAAGCCGGCGCGGGCGGCGCGGGCATCGGTGCTGTGGAAGGCCTGCTCCCGCAACGCGAAGATTTCTTTTTCCACCTCTGGACGCAAAAGCGAGCCTTCATGCAGCAGCCGCTCCATGAGGATGCGCGTCCCAAGGAGCGCCTGCTGCGGCTTTTTCGCCAGCGTCTGCGCCAGCTTGATCGCGGTGGGCAGCACCTGCGCCGCCGGCACCACGTGGTGCACAAGACCCCAGCTCTGCGCCTCGAGCGCCAGCACGGGCTCACCGGTCAGGAGCAGCTGCCGGGCGCGTCCCAGCCCGCACAGGGCGGCAAGCCGCGCCACCCCTTGCGGCGTATAGATAAGCCCCAGGCTCACCGGCGGCATCTGCAGCCGCGCCGCCGGGTGGGTGACGCGCAGATCGCACGATAAGGCGAGCTCGCAGCCGCCGCCGACCGTGGCGCCGTTCAGCGCCGCGACGATCGGCATCGGACCCTGGCTGACGGCGCGCATCATCTCCGCCAGCGGCCCGTGATCGGTCAGCCACTGCGTGTCCGGGTCTTCAGGAATTTCTTGCAGATCATAGCCGGCGCAAAAGACCTCGCCGGCTCCGGTCAGCACCGCGGCGCGCGCTCCCGCCGCCGCCGCCTGGTGAATCGCCGCCACGAGCTCCTGACACGTCGGGGGCGAAAGGACGTTGCGCCGCGCCGGGTTGGAGAGCGTCAAAACTGCGATCGGCGCGGTCTTGCCCGCCGGGTCCGAATCGGCTGCATCCTCTGCGATGGTTGCGACAAGCACGCGGGTCGTCATGAGATGTAGTCTCTTTTTGGCCGGGCCCAAGCATCTGACAGCCACCTGACAGCCGCCGGACCTCTGTCAGACTAGCTGATCGGCGGGGGGAAAGTCCGGGCCGACGTGTCGTTTTACCGCTTACTGAAACCGCTGCGCAAAGGGGGTGCGCACTCCGGTAGCGATCTGCGATATGATAGCGAGCAGTGACCACAGTAGATCTTCGCTGCCCCAGACTCCTGTGCTCCCTGCTGGCTGCGGTAGCGGTGCTGCTGCTCGCTCGCCCCGGGCACGCGGACTTTTTTGACTCCTCGCCCGGCAAGCTGGCGCGCGGACACGCTTACATCGACGGCCCGCAGAACTGCGGCAAGTGCCACCTGCCGAGCAAGCGCGAGCTCGATCCGAAAAAGTGTCTCGACTGCCACACCGCGATCGAGCAGCGGATCAACAACCATAAAGGCGTGCACGCCTCGCCCAAGGCCGCGGGCAAGCCGTGTGAGCTGTGCCACAAGGAACACAAGGGCGAGAGCGCCGACATCTTCGGCTGGGCGACCTTTGGCGGGCAGCAGAAGTTCCAGCACGACATCACCGGCTTCGCCCTGACCGGCCGTCACTCGGTGGTTGACTGTAAGGACTGCCACAAGCAGAAGACCCCGACCGGCCGCCCGAGCTTCCTTTTGGCGCCCACCACCTGCCAGGGCTGCCACCGCTCGCCGCACGGCGAGCTGCACGACGCGCTGGCCGGCTGCGAGCGCTGCCACGACGCCAAGAGCTGGCGGCCGCTGGAGCCGATGAAGTTCGATCACAACCGCGACTCGCGCTTTCCGCTTGAGACCAAGCACATCGGCGTTCCCTGCAACAGCTGCCATCCCAAGTCGATGTTCCGGCTGACCAACTGGACCTCCGACTGCACCCCCTGCCACAAGAACGTCCACGGCGAGTCGCTGTTCGGCCAGAAGCGCTGCATCAGCTGCCACAGCGCCAAGGTCGAGTGGCAGAGCATCGACTTCGATCACAACCATAAGACGCGCTTCGCCCTGGAAGGTCCGCACAAAAAGCCGTGCGCCACCTGCCACGCGCCGACCGCCAAGGTGTCGCCGGGCCGCAACTGCGAGGCCTGCCACAAGGACGTGCACAACGGCCGCTTCACCAAGATCGGCGAGTGCTCTTCCTGCCACTTCCCGACGAGCTGGGGTCCGGAGCTGAAGTTTGATCACAACCGCCAGACGCGCTTCCCGCTCTCCGGCAAGCACGAGGTGATCGACTGCCGCGCCTGTCACCGCGGCAAGGGACCGTCGGACTACGAGAACTTCGAGAAGCTCGTCACCGTCGTCGCCGGCAAGGGCAAGGGCCGCGACAAGAACATCCGCACCGACTGCCTCGGGTGCCACCGTCACAAGGACGTGCACAAGCGGCAGTTCACGAGCGATCAGTGCCTGGACTGCCACGCCGCACCCGGCGAGATGAAGCAGGCCACCGATTCCAAGTCGCAGGCGGCGCGGGTCAAGATCGGCCACGGACCGGGTAAGCCCTTCCAGCTGGTCGACGGCCACAAGAACGTCCCGTGCGTCAAGTGCCACAAGAACGACAACTATCGCGACACCCGCACTTTGTGCGCCGCCTGTCATGAGGACCGGCTGCACAAGGGCTCGCTCGGCAAGGACACGTGCAACAACTGCCACGAGGGCGGCAAGTGGACGGCGCTCAAGTTCGACCACGACAAGAGCAACTACCCGCTCGAAGGCCACCATAAAGAGGCCAAGTGCGAGGGCTGCCATCCGGCGCGCCGCTACAAGCCGACGCCGAACATGTGCGCCGACTCGCAGTGTCACTTAAAGGACGACGCGCACGAGCGGAGCCTGGGACTCAAGTGCCAGAACTGCCACAGCCCGACCGGCGAGACGCGCTTTGATCACAACGATCCGAAGGTGCCCGACCGCTGGCGCCTGGAGGGCAAGCACCTGGCCGTGCGCTGCCAAGGCTGCCACCCGAGCCAGAAGTACAAGCCGGCGCCGACGATCTGCCAGGGCTGCCACGCCGATCCCGACGCCCACCGCGGCGAGCTCGGCATCCGCTGCGCCGGCTGCCATGAGCCCGAGGGGTGGAAGAAGATCCACACCGGCCACAACATCTTCCCCACGCCCTTTGGCGGGGCGCACGACCGCGTCCGCTGCTCGGAGTGCCATACCCAGGGGCGGATTCTGCAGGGGACGGCGCAGATGTGCATGGTCTGCCACCAGCGCGACGACATCCATCAGAACTCGCTCGGGCCGCGGTGCAGCGACTGCCATACGCAGCAGACGTTCATCGCCGCGCGCTTCAACCACGATCGCGTCGGCTGCACCCTCACCGGCGTGCACCGCGTGCTGCCGTGCATCGACTGCCACCGCGGCGGCAACTACACCGCGGTGTCGGCGGCCTGCATCTCCTGCCATCGCGATGACGCGGTCCGCGTCGCGGCGCTGCAGGCTGGCGGGGTGCGCCACGACGCGCTGCCGACCTGCGGCGGCTGTCACAACACGACCTCGTTCCGACCGCCGCGGGCCGGCGGGCCGGACTCGGTGTGTCGATGAGCCGGCGGGGGTTAGCGCTCATCGCCGCCTCCGTGCTGGCGATGATCCCGGCGGCGGCGCAGGCGGACTCGGTGTTCACCGGGCGCGTCTCGCTCACCGGCTTCTTCTACACCGAGAGCGACGGCATCGATCCCAACAACGAGCCGGATCGCAAGCGCGCCACCACCGCCAACCTCGGCTTCGGCGATCTGCGCCTGACCCTGGCCGCCCTGCGCGCCGCCAAAGGGCGCCTGGACTTCCGCTTCGACGCCCGCGTCCGCGGCACCGGCGATTTCGACTTCGAGCGCAAGTTCAGCCAAAACCCCGATGTCATCGCCCCGCTGCAGGCCAACACCGGCCTGTCGCTCGGCATAAGCTCGCGCGGCTACGTCGGCGGCCGGGAGTACGACCTGCGCGAGCTGTACCTGCTCATCCGCGCCACCGACCGCTTCCATTTCCAGCTCGGCCGCATGTTCGTCACCGAGGCCGACAACCTCAAGCTCGACGGCCTGCGCCTCATCCGCGTGTTCGGCCCGCACTGGGACGGCAGCCTCTTCGGCGGTCTGTATTCCAACCCCTACTCGCGCTCCGTGCTGACCGACTATGTGCCGCCGTGCGGCCAGGGCATCGCCGGCAGCCGGGACGGCCTCGCCACCGGCCCGTGCGAGACCGAGGGCTTCAAGCTCGGCGTCGTGGCGGGCGTGGGAGCCCGCTACGCCTACGACACGCTGTGGGGCAACATCGGCATCGTCGGCTCGTTCTTCCTCGGCTCCGGCGACGGGGGGCAGGTCTTTCCGGAGCCGGGGGCGGTGGCGGCCAACGTGCTCACCGATCCGGTGACGCCCAACCTGGCGGCGCCGGACACGAGCCTGGACCAGCCGCGCATCTTCGTCAGCTGGCTGAACTCGTGGCGGCCGGCGGAACGGCTGGATCTGCTGTCCGACATCGTGGTCGATGTGTACGGCTCGGCCGGGCCGCAGCCGACGCGCGCCCTGCTTTTGGCGACGGTTCGCGCGGTGCGCAACGACCGGCTGACGCTGCGCTTTGGCTACTCGCACATGTCGTCGCTGGCCATCAACCTGTACCTGAGCCGGCTGGTCTATAACCGGCAGAGCGGCACGTCGCTTATCGCCCAAGGCTTGAGCGCGGTCGAGAACAACCTGACCGTGCTGCGCACCGGCCGCGATGAGGGCCGCATCACGATCGACTCGCGCTTCGTCCGGCGCCTGGGCGGCTTTATCGAGGGGCGCATCCGCGACCGCTTCCTCATAAACGGCGCCAGCGATCCCTCCGTCTACAACGACCGCAACGTCTACGGCAACAACACCCAGAACCTGGCGTTCGATGTCTCCGCCGGTCTGCGCGATGGCGGATCGCTCAAGGGCGTCCGCGTCGGCCTGACCTATAGCGGCATCTTCGACTTCCGCGCCACCAACCACGTCATCAACTTCGACCTGGGCCGCGACTTCGCTGGCGATCGCTTCGGCTTCACCGTGAACTACGTGCTGGCGCTCACCCAGGACAAGGTGCCGGCCGGCCAGACCATGGTGCCCTCATGCAGCCCGACCGATCCGTACTCGTCGTGCTTCGGTTCGCGCAAAGGCATGACGCACGAGGCCGGGCTGCAGCTTACCGCCAGCCCCGTCCGCGCCCTGTTCTTTCTCCTGGACTACCGCTTCATCGCCCTGCTCACCGATCCGCAGAACCTGCCCGGCGGTCTGACGACGTACCCGCCCACGCTGAGCCACGCGATCCTGTTCCGCACCGAGTACCGCTGGTAGGGACGGCGCCGGGCTGAATCCGCCGGGCGCGCCATGGCTCCATGGTACCGTGAGGCATGCATTGCCCGCGCTGTAGCGCCCCGATGCGGCCGGTTCAAGAGCAGACGGCGAGCGGCCGCATCGAGCTCGATTACTGTCCCAAGTGCCGCGGCGTGTTTTTCGATCGCGGCGAGCTCGAAGCGGTGCTGCAGCTGGAAGGCAGCGAGGCGTTCTCTCCCGAGTCGCCGCTTCTGGCCGCGCCGGAGTTTGGTCCCGCCTCGCTCCTGCCCGGCATCCCCTGCCCTCGTTTGTGCAAGACGCGCATGCACGAGCGGGTGATGCCGACCGCCCGCGCCCGCTTCATGAGCGAGTCGCTATCGGGAACGGGCGACGGCGCAGGCGAAAAAACCCGGCGCGGCGCCCTGCACATCGATCTGTGCCCGCACTGCGCCGGCATCTGGCTCGACGGCGGTGAGCTGGCGGCGATCAGCGAGGCGCTGCGCGATCCGCGCCTGCACCCGCTGCTCGTCCCGCAGCCGCCGCCCGACTTCGATCTGCGCCCGCCTTCGGCGTGGGTGTGGCTATTCATGTTCTTCACCGGCCTGCCGGTCGAGACCTGGCAGCCGCGCGCCCGCCGGCCGCTTCTGGTGATCGCCCTCATCGTCGTGTGCTGCGCCTTGTTCGGGCTGGAGCTGTGGGGCGATCCGGAGCAGCTCATCCGCGTCTTTGGTCTCATCCCGGCGCGGCTGTGGCACGGCGACTTCCTGCCGCTCCTTACCCACATGTTCCTGCACGGCGGGCCGGCGCACCTCCTTGGCAACATGTACTTTCTCTGGATCTTCGGCGACAACGTCGAAGATCGGCTGGGCGATGGGCGCTTTGTGCTGCTGTATCTGCTCTCGGGTCTGGGCGCGGCGCTTTTGCACTGCCTGCTGTCCGCGGATCCGGCGACGCCGGTGGTCGGCGCCTCGGGGGCGATCTCCGGGGTGATGGCGGCGTACGCGCTCTTGTTTCCGCAAGCGCGGCTGGTGTCGCTGATCTTCGTCTTCCAGGTGCGCTGGAAGACCAGCACGTACCTGTTTCTCTGGCTGGCGCTGCAGCTCGGGGGAGCGATCTGGGGGACCGGTCATGTCGCCTGGTGGGCGCATGTCGGCGGCTTCCTGGTGGGAGCGGCGCTCGTGTGGAACAAGCGACCCGCGGCGGCGCGGGCGCGGCTGCAAAACTCCACCGCCTGGTCGCCGCTCCGCTCACCGCTCGGTCCGCCCGGGGGCGACCCGCGGCCGGCCTCTTTGCCGCTGGGCGAACCAGAGCCGCGGTAAACACCCGCGGTGCGACGGCGCGACGGCCGCGCTTGGCGGCAGGCGTGCTAGCTGCCGAACACCTCACGCAGCATCTTGGTCAGCGCGGCAAAGGACTCTTTGTCCGCCGTGGGGCTGTAGCCAAGACCCGCGATGCCCGCCTTGTCGGCGTCGGGGTTGGTGAAGCTGTGCTTGGTGCCCGGGTAGCTTATGATCTCAAAGCGGGCGCCGGCGGCGGTCAGCTCCTTGCGCAGCGCTTCGACCTGCGCGGCGCCGATCATGGGATCGTCGCCGCCGGTCATGACCAGGATGCGCGGCTTGATGCCTTTTTTCGCCGTGAGATCGGAGCTCAGCGAGCCGTGGAAGGTGGCGACCGCCGCCAGATCTTCACCGGAGCGCGCCATGTCGAGCACCACGCCGCCGCCGAAGCAGTAGCCGATGGCGGCGATCTTGGTCGCATCCACCTGCGGTAATTTTTTCAGCTGCGCCACGGCGGCGTCAAAGCGCGCCCGCGCGACCGCGGGATCCTTGCTGGCTTCGGCGACAAACGCCTTGGCGTCCTCGGGGTGCTTGGCGAGCTTGCCCTTGCCGTAAAGATCCAGGGCAAAGCCGACGTAGCCGGCCTTGGCCAGGCGCAGCGCCTGGTTGCGCGCGTGCTGGTTGTGGCCCCACCACTCGTGGACGATGATCACGCCGGGGCGCTTGCCTTTGCCGGTGCTCGCGTCGTCCCAGGCGGCAAAGCCTTGGAGGGCTGTCGGTCCTTGCTTGTAGTCTATTTCCTGCGTCTTGACCTCGGCGCGGGCGAGGTGGGTGATGGCGCACAGTGCGGCGACCGCGGCCATGGTGAGCAGTCGGTTCATCGGCGGTTCCTCCTTTTTGGAGGCCGCATCATCCTCGGCCGCGGCAAGCCTTTCAAGGGCGCTGGCACCGGCTGCGCGCGGCGCCGATCGATGCCCGCCGCGGCCCCGCAGCCCGCCGCTCCCCCCGCGAAGCGCGAGGCCTACATCCCGCCCGTCAAGACCCGCGCGCAGGCTGGCAAGCTGCGATTGTGCATCCCAGCCGCGTGGAGCTTTGACACCCCGGCTGCTCCAGGGCGTGCCGCGTCGTTTCCACGCCGCGCGCCAGGAGGCGTAGGTGAACCCGCCGTCATCATCCGACACGCCAAATTGAAACCCGCACGACGGGCAGATCTCGTACGACGCACCTTTGTTCCGCGCGCGCGGCGGTTCAGTCAGCGCGGGGAACGCGCACACGGGACAGGAGTGTTTCATGTCAGGGACGGGCCTTGGGTTTCAGCAGTTCGCCGGGCTGGCGGTCGAAATAGCCGCGGCTGTTCGGTTTGAAAAACGTCTTGGTGGTGCCGTTCCGGTTGTAGGCGGCGAACGCGCCGGACTTGGGATCAAAAATTCGTATCACACCGTCTTCGTCAATCTTGGTTGGCAAACCCTCCGCCCTCGCGCGCTGCTGAAACTCCCATGCCAGCCGCGCGTAGTCGTCTGGGTCTTTGGCTTTGAAATCCGCGCCGTGCCGGTCGAAGTGATCTTGCAGCGACGCCATCTGGCCCCACGTCTCGCGCGCGGGCGGGGCTTTCTTCGGCGGCGCGGGTTTCGCCACCGTGACGCCATTCGTCGCCGGCGGCGCGCGCTCGCGGGCGATTTTTCCCGGCACGGTGAAGGAGTTCGTCGCCAGCGCGATCC
>CALFML010000376.1 GCA_937879845.1 uncultured Myxococcales bacterium | reverse complement strand
AGACCATCACCGCCAGCATCTGCAAGAGGATCGCCGGATGCACCCCCGCCATCCGCGCGCGGATCACATCCCGCCAGCGGAAATCGCCCCGGGCGGGCAGGGCGAGCGTGGTCCACAGGATCTGGATGCCGAGGAGCGGCCAGGCGAATTCGATGCAGGTCGCGGTCGCGGCAACACTCAGGACATAGGCCGCCCCGGTCAGGAGGCGCCTGCGCCCGTCATAGACGAAGGCGAGAAGCAGAAGCGTTGAGAGAAGCCCCAGGAACGTGCCCGCCGCATACATCCGCGCGGCCTGGCTCCAGAACAGGCGGAACCCGTTCAGTGCCAGAAGCCCGGCGGCAAGCGCCCCGGCCGCGCCGCCGGAAGCCAGCCCGACGTCGCGCAGAACCTTTTCTCCCATGACGGCTTGCGCCAGCAGCACAAGCGACGCCAGGGCGACCATGTTCTGCGTGTCCTCGATCGGTGCCGCCGGAGCTTTGGGGATGCGCCCGCGGAGCGCGTGCACGGCCAGGCCGATGTCGCGCATGTGCAGCTGCTCGCTGTTATCGAGCAGTCCTTCCAAGGCGAGCCAGAACACCGCCCGCCCATGGCCCGCGGCCACAAGCGACTCGTACACCGAATCGAGCACCGCGCTCAGCTGCTCCGCCCCGCCCGCTGAGGCCTCGATCGCCGCGATGACGCTGCTGCGGATCGCGGCATAGCGGCGCTCACACACCTCTTTGACCAGCGCCTCGCGACTGCCAAAGTGATGCAGCACCGTAGGATGCGACACGCCTACGTCGGCGGCGACCTCCTGCAAGCGGATGCCCGCCGGTCCAGACGCGATGAGGAGACGCTCGGCCGCATCCAAGATGGCGGCCCGCGCCTCGGCACTGCTACGGCGGCGGCGCGGCGCGGCGCGGCGGCGGACGGGGTCGGGGCCAGGTTCGCGGCCAGGCGCTGCGACCGCCCGGCTGGCTTTGGGCTTCTCTGTGCGGGACACGATCGACACCATCGTCCTTCGCCGCGCCGTTGACAAGGCACAGAATGATTATTGACAAAATTGTCAGCATGGTCTATCTACAAGATTGTCAGCAAACCAGGAGGTCCCCATGTTCGCTGCCATCCGCGGTGTGAAGGCCCCTAGAGCGCTCCGCGCCATCCGCGCACTGATTGCCGATCCCGACGATCTGCCGCAAGTCTTCGTCCTTATCGAGGAGCTTTCCGGAAGCTCGCTCGTCCGGATTGAGAAAAAGATGCAGACGCACCCCTCCGGTCAGCGCATCCTCGCGGACCGTCCGGCGCTCATCTCGCAGCTCGAAGATCGCGAAGCGCTGCGCCGCCTGCCCGAAGGCAGTCTCGGCCGCGCCTACCTGGCATTTCTCGAGTCCGAGGGCATCTCCGCCCAAGGCATCCGCGAAGCCCAGGCGCGCGGCCATCTGGGAACGAAAAAGCTGTCGCCGCAGCAGTCCTACGTGCGCGATCGGCTGCGCGACACGCACGACCTCTGGCACGCCGCGACCGGATACAAGGGCGACGTGCTGGGGGAGACCGCCCTTTTGGCTTTCACGTTGGCGCAGTCGTGGAACCTGGGGATCGCGGTCATCATCGGCGTCGGCCTATGGAAGACCATCGGCGCCCCGGCGGCCCGCGCCGTCATCATCGATGGGTTCCGGCGCGGCAAGCGGGCCGCGTGGCTGCCCGGCGCCGCTTGGGAAGAGCTCTTGGCGCGACCGCTGGACGAGGTCCGGGCCGAGTTCAACCTCGGCCCGCCTCCGGTCTACACCGCAATCCGCAGCTCGCAGCTCAAAGGCGCCATGGCATCGGCAATGTAAGCCGGCGATTTCGTGATACAACGCGGCACGAAGCAACCGCCAAAGGTGCCGCCATGGAATGTGCCGCGTCCCGACGTTATCCGGTGCTGGTTCTGCTGTTTTCATGCTGGGCTGCAGGCTGCGGCGAGCCGCCGCCGCCCGACGCCCCCGGAGAGGGGCAGAGCTCTCCGGCCGCGGTCGATCCCGGCAGCGGCCCCTGGGTGCTGGTGCCGCCGGAACAGGTAGCGGCGGTCTGCCAGCTCGATCCGGCGCTGCTCACCGCGGCGGAGGGAATCCTAAATCGCCCCTTTGCCGTCGTCCGCCACGGCCGCCTGTGCCACGAGTATTATCCCAGCGGCAACCCGGACGCGATGACCGCCGCGTGGTCGGCGACCAAGACGCTGGGGGCGTTGACGGTGGGAATGGTGGCGTATCAGACTCGCGATCTGCCGCGCGCCGGACGCCATACCGGTCCGCTGTCCGACCTCGATCGCGTCGACCAGTGGCTCGACAGCTTCAGCTTCAACAAGGACGCGCTCGTCGCCCATGTGCTGGCCATGGTGGCGCATAACCGCAACCTCGCCTACGGCAGCAAGCACTTCAGCTACGACGCGCTGGGGACGGCGCAGATAAACCGGCTTAGCGATATCATGAACACGGCCATCGCCCAGGATCCGGAGCGCCTGGGCGGCAACGTGGAGGGCTTCGTACAGCGCTACCTCTTCGGACCGCTCGGCATGCATCACTCGGTCTGGAATGACGGCAAGGCGGACAAGGTCTTGGCCTACAGCTGGATGACCACGGTGCGGGACATGGCGCGGGTGGGACTGCTCCTCCTAAACCGCGGCCGCTGGTCCGGCGAGGTGCTGCTCAGCGAAGACTGGATCTATCGCATGAGCCACCCCTCGTTTGAAGACGCCAGCGCCGGCTACGGCTATCTGACGTGGCTCAATGCGTCCTCCAACAGCACGGATCTTGTCGGCGCCAAGCAGCAAGGTCCCGAAGATCCGTGCGCCCCGGTCGCGCTGCACCGCAGCTACCCGCATGAGCCGTCGGGAGCGCCGGACTGCGGCTACAACCCGCCGTACACCTGCACGCAGGAGCACGACGTGGGAATCTTCTGGGCTTCGGGACTGGGCGGACAAAAGATCGTCGTGCACCGCGGGCTGGATCTAGTGCTGGTAGTAAAGGACTACGATCACTCTGAAAACGATCTGTGGAAGGCGATCCGACCCGCCTTGCTCGCGTATGAGCCTAGATACCAGGGGGATGAGAAGGGATTCTGCGCCGCGTACAGTAGCGGCGCCTATGCTCCGGACCTGCCCCGCTGAGCTTTCTTTACGCTCCCCGCCATTCAGCGCCCGTGGTACTATGGCTGGCGAGGGGGAGCGCTCCTTCTGCGAGGTTCCGCCTACCTGTGTGAGACATGGGCGCGGACTCTGCGAACCAATTAGCGACAACCGGTCGCAAGCTCGCGGTGCTGATCGGCATCGATGCCTATCAGCATGACATCCCGGCGCTCCGCAACGCGGTGCGCGATATCGAGACCGTGGGCGCGGTGCTGCGCGAGCTGTATGGCTATGAGCTTCGGTTTATCCGCAATGCCCAGGCCACGCTGGCGGCGCTGCGCGAGCTGCTCGGCGCGCTACCGCAGGAGCTTTCCCCCGGCGACAGTTTGATCCTCTACTTTGCCGGACACGGGGTCGCGGAGGAGCTTCTGGACGCCGCCGCCGGCCCGCAAGGCTTCCTGATTCCCCAGGACGCCAAGGCCGATGAGCCGCAGAGCTTCCTCGCCATGACCCAAGTGCAGCAGGCGCTGGAGCGGCTCAGCTGCCGGCACATGCTGCTGCTCCTCGACTGCTGCTTCGCCGGCGCCTTCCGCTGGTCGCGCACGCGGGAGGTCTACGTGCGCCGCGCGCCGCTATACCGCGAGCGCTTCGAGCGCTATAAGCGCGACTCCGCCTGGCAGGTCATCACCTCCTCCGCGCACGATGAGCGCGCCGCCGACTGGGTCGCCGGCAAGGTGCTGGGCAGCCGTGGCGACGGCCTGGACAACTCGCCGTTTGCCGCGGCGCTGTGCGCGGGCTTGCGCGGCGACGCCGATCTGCGCATCGGCGGCCAGCCCGGCGACGGAGTGATCCTGGCGAGCGAGCTGCACCTATATTTGGAGACCGCCTTCGATCGGCTGGAAAAGCAGCACGGCCGGGCGCTGCAGAAGCCGATGATGTGGGCGCTCTCCGGACACGACAAGGGTCAGTTCTTCTTCGTCCTGCCGAGTCGCAGCATCGAGCTGCCGGCGGCGGCCGAGATGTCGGAAAAAAACAATCCATACCTCGGACTGCGGTGCTACACGGAGGAGCATCGCGCGCTGTTTTTCGGCCGTACCGCGGTGGCGGAGTCGCTCTGCTCCCAGGTACAGACCGCAGAGCTGGTCGTGGTCGTAGGCGCCTCCGGTACCGGCAAGTCGAGTCTTATCTGCGCGGGGCTTCTGCCGCGCCTGCGGGAGCTCAGTGCGCCGCAGTGGCGTCTGCTGCCGCCGCAGCGTCCGGGCTCGAGCCCGCTCTTGGTGCTTCAGAACACGGCTGCGCAGATCGCGCCCGGGACCTCTTCGCTGGCGGCGGCCGTCTCGGCCTTTGTCAGCGCCCATCCCGATGAGAAGCTGCTCCTCTTCATCGATCAGACAGAAGAGATCATTGCCAATGCTCCGGCCGAGCTGCCGGAGTTCCAAGCGCAGCTGGATAAGGCGCGGCGGGCGGGAGCAGGCAAGCTGCACATCGTGCTCGCCCTGCGGGCCGACTTCGAGCCCTATTTCGATGCCTTCCTCCGCGGCGGCACGGCGCAGCGCTTCCTGATTCCGCCGATGAGCCGGGCGGAGCTGCGCGAAGCCATCGAAGGCCCGGCGACCGAGCGCGTCCTGTTTTTCGATCCGCCCACGCTGTGTGAGCGCCTGCTCGATGAAGTCGCAGATACGCCCGGCCCGCTGCCGCTCCTGTCCTTCGTGCTCAGCGAAATGTATCGCGCTTCCCTGCGCCGTCCGCGCGACCGTACGCTAGCCGATGCCGACTATCAGGCGCTCGGCGGCGTATCCGGGGCCCTGAGCCAGCGCGCCGACGCCGTCTATGCCGAATATGTCGATGCCGACGCTCAGCGCGCCTTCCGCTATCTGCTGTTGCGGATGGTCGTCCCGGGCGAGCTCGCGCGCAAACGAGTGTTCGACTCCGAGCTTTACTTCAATGCGCCGGCGGAGCAGCAGCGCGTCCGCCACATCGTCAAGCGCCTCTTGGAAGAACGCCTGCTGGTGTCGGATCTGGACAGCCACGGGCGCCAGTTCATCGAGCCGGTGCATGACAAGCTGGTGATGGGCTGGCCGCAGCTTGGGCGGTTTCTCGCGCACGATAAGGGCTACCTCGTGCATCACAGCCTGAGCGAGGCGGCGCGGGTCTGGGAACGGAGTCAGCGAGACAGCGCCTACCTGTGGGATCGCGATCCGCTGCTGCCGCAAGCGGTGACGACCCAAAAGCTGGAGCCCGGCCGCTACAACCAGCTGGAAGAAGAATTTGTCAGGCGGAGCCAGCGGCGCAAACGGCGCGGACAGGGCCTCATCGCGCTCATCGTCCTTTTGATCATCGGCGGCCTCGGAACTTGGCTCCAGCAGGAACGGCGCGCCTCCCGTCGCGCGCAGCAGCAGCTCTTGGCCGCGTATCAGGAGCAAGGACGGCAGCACCTGCTGCAGGGAAATGTCGCCACCGCCCTGCTCTGGCTAAACCGCGCGTTCCAGCAAGGCGGGGACGATCCGGCCCTGCGCTTCCTGCTCGCCCAGGCGATCCGGTCGCATGAGCTCGCGCTGCCGCCGCTAAGCAGCATACGGGGCCCGATCGAGAAGCTGCTCTTTAGCCCCGATGGCACCCGCATCCTGACGCTGACGCAGCAGGATGCATCGCCGCGGATTTGGGACACGCGCAGCGGTGAGCTGCTCGATTCGCTCGAAGGACATACGGCGGCGGTGGTGGATGCGGTCTACAGCCCCGACGGTTCGCAGATCCTCACCGCGAGCCGGGACCGCACCGCCAAGCTGTGGGACGCCGCGACGGGCATCCTGCTTGACTCCTTGAATCATGAACGCGAAGTGATCCGCGTCGCGGTAAACGCCGACGGCACCCGCGTACTCACTGCCGCGGAGGACGGCGGCGTGCGGCTATGGGAGACCAAAAACGGCGAGCTTCTCACCACCCAGGCCGGAACCAAAAAGGTCCACAGCATCCGGTTCAACCGCAAAGGCACCACCTTTGTCGCCGAGCATGACGATCATTCCATCTCGGCCTGGGACGCTGCCAAGGACAGTGTGTTCGAATGGGGAATCGGCGCCATCGACTCGCTGGGAGACGTCGGCTTCAGCGCCGACGGGGAGCAGATCATTGCCATCGACGCCGACAAAGCGCTGCGGCAGTGGGAGCTGTTCGACAAGAAGCCGGGCGCGCCGATCTTTTTCGACAAAGACCCCCAGCCGTTCATCGCTACGGCGATCTCCCCTTCTGGGCACCGTCTCATCGCGGCCTATCCCGACCGCCTGAAGCTCTGGGCGCTGCCGCAGGGACGGCTCTTGGCTGAGCTGGCGGACAAATCAGAGCCAGGCGCGAAGCCGCCGACGTTGGTCTTCAGTCCGAACGGGTCGCGGTTTTTGGCCTATTCCGCAGGCGGGACCATCCGGATCTTCACTGAAGAGGGAAAGCTGCTGCGCATCCTCTCAATTCCTTTTCTGCGCCACGCCAGCTTCAGCGTGGACGGAGCGCTCATCGCGACGGCGGCAGCGGACAAGCCGGTGCAAATCTGGGAGGTCCAAAGCGGCCAGCCGCGCGCCTTGCTGCATGGACCAAACAAGCCGCAGAGTGGCAACCCGTCGCCAGATGGACCGGGCCCGAGTTCCCGCGATAAGTCAGACGGGCCGTGGCCGACATACTCCAACCTCCCCATCAGGTCGCTCAGCCATCGCGGGCAGGCGATTTCTGCCGAGCTTAGTCCAAATGGGGAGCACTGTCTGATTGTCAGCACGCAGCCCGGCTTCGCGCCGTTCCGGGATGGCGAAGTCCACACCTTCTTGGAAGACGGAACGGACTCTTCGCGAGGCCTGTCGCGCTCTAGCGCGGCCTCCCTGTCGGCGCTAAGTCCGGATGGGAAGCTCTTCGCGGCTGCAGGCGTGGACATAAACCCGCGGATCTTTGATGCCGTGGATGGTACACCGCGCCAGCCGCTGCGGGGCCACACCGGACGGATCACTGCCGTGGCATTTTCTGCCGACGGTCGCCGCATCGCGACCGGGAGCCGGGACAATACGGCGCGGATCTGGGACGCAGAAAGCGGACGGACGATCGCCACCTTGACCGGGCACGACGACGTGGTGCAGACCGTCCTATTCACGGCGGACGGACGCCACGTGGTCACGACCGATGAAGCCGGCCGGGCGCGGTATTGGGATGCCCAAACCGGCGCGCTGCTCACCACCTTCCGCGGCGGTACCGGACTTTTGCGCTCCGTTCATCTAAGCGGCGACGGCAGCCGGCTCGTCATCGGCAATAATACGGAGACGCAGGTCTGGGACACCAGCAGCGAGAAACCTCTGGCCCGGCATTCGGTTTCCTCCGTCGGTTACCTCATGGCCGTGAGCCCCGACGCGCGACACCTGGTCCTAAATATTGATTCCGGAGTCGTAATTAGCGACGCGGTGAGCGGCGCCGCGATCGGCAAACTGCACGGCTATGCGGGCGCAATATCGGCCGTCGCCTACAGCGCGGATGGCGCGCGCCTTGTTACCGCGGGAGAGGACAAGACCGCGCGGGTCTTCGATGCCGCAGACGGCCATGCACTGCTGACCTTGGCCGGACATACCGATGGAGTCGCAACCGCCCAGTTCAGCCGCGACGGCTCGCGCATCGTCACGGCGAGCCAGGATACGACGGCCCGGCTCTGGGACGCCCGCAGCGGCATGCCGCTTGTAACCTTTGTCGGCCATACGAGCTCGCTTGTAGGCGCTCGCATCAGCGACGATGGCCGCCGCATCCTCACGGTCGGCAATTCCGACGGCACCATCCGTCTGTGGGACGCCCAGGGCAAGCAGCTCTATCAATACGAAGGCGGATCGTTCTGGGTCTTGAGCGCAAGCTACAGACCCGACGGTGGAGCGATCCTCACCAACAATTCAGACGGGATCATCCGAATCTGGGATGCGTCCGGAGCCGTCCTTTTGGGGTCTCTGTCAGCGCCGCAGGAAGAGCACGACAGTGCCGCCTGGAGCCCGGACGGCACGCGCGTACTGACCGCCGGACGCGATCAGTCGATTCGGATCTGGGACGCCCAAACCGGCCGGCCGGTCCAGACGATTCCCGGCACGCGCGCCGCAACAAGCCTGATCATTTCCCGCGTGCGTATGAGCCGTGACCTTTCCCATGTCTTGCTCCTGGGGACGGATCGGACGCTGCGGCTCTGGGATGCGCGCAGCGGCGCGCCGGAAGCGACGCTGGACGCGCGGCAGTACGAATTTGCCAGTGCCGAGTTCAGCCCGGACAGCCAGCACATCGTCACGACCAGCGACGTATATGGGGCCCGTCTGTGGAGCGTCCCCGACGGCCGGTTGGAAGGAGAGCTGACGGGACATACCGACCGGGTGAACTCGATCAACTGGAGCCTGGATGGGCGCAAGCTTGTCACGGCAAGCGCCGACAAGACGGCGCGCATCTTCGCCATGCCCAGCCGCCAGGTGCTCCTCACGCTCGGCGGA
>CALFML010000375.1 GCA_937879845.1 uncultured Myxococcales bacterium | reverse complement strand
TGGAGTCGGCGCACACCTGGCCGGTCAGGTCCACCTCGATGGCGCTGTTGATGGCCGCGACCTTGGGGTTTCTGCGGATCACCGACGTATCGTTGACATAGCTTATATCGTGCAGGTGCACGAGCGGGTTTTCATGGATGAAGTCGTACAGCCGCTGCGTGCCGTGGACGAATCCGGCGACGATGCGGCCCGGCTCGATGACTTTTTCCTCGCCGGTGATGACGCCCTTTTCGACCAGGTTGATGATGCCGTCGGAGAACATCTCCGTGTGAACGCCGAGGCGGCGGTGGCCGGTGAGCGCCATCATCACCGCATCGGGAATTACGCCGATGCCCATCTGCAGGGTGGCTCCGTCTTCGATAAGCCCGGCGCAGTGCGCCGCGATGCGCTGTTCGACCTCGCCGGGCGGGCGGGCGTGGCGCTCGGGCAGCGGCTCGGCGTGCTCGACCTGGGCGAAGAAGCGGCTCACGTGCACCAGCCCGTCGCCGTAGGTGCGCGGCATGTGGGGGTTTATCTGGGCGATGACCCGCGCGGCCATCTGGACCGCCGCCGCCGCGACGTCCACCGACACGCCGAGCGAACAGAATCCGTGGCGGTCCGGCGGCGATACCTGAACCAGCGCGACGTCAAGGGGCAGGATGCGGCGGCGAAAAAGCTGCGGCACCTCGCTCAGGAAGACCGGGACATAGTCGGCGCGGCCGGAGTTTACCGCTTCGCGTACGTTTTCGCCGACAAAGAGCGCGTTGGTGCGAAAGCTCCGCGCGTACGCCGGGGCGGCATACGGAGCGGCGCCTTCGGTGTGCAGGTGGACAAGCTCCACATCGGCCAGGTTGGCCGCGTTTTCGACGAGCGCGGCGATCAGCGCCTGCGGAGCCGCGGCGACGGAGTGGATGAACACGCGGTCGCCGGACTTGATCGCCGCGACCGCAGCTTGGGCGGAGACGTAACTCGGGTTGGTGGGACTCATGCGGCCGGGTATTGCAAGCTAGATGCCAGATTCGGCGCGCAAGCTCCCGCGCGCCCATGCAGCGCGATGCTCAGTGACTACCTGTTTTGTGCTAGCTTCGGCTCAATATTAGGAGCCGGGCGGAGCGGTGTATGAGCATGAGCCCACACAGCGAAGACCTACAGGCCACGATCAAAGCCATCGTCGCTTCTTGCAAGGGGGATCCCACGGAGCTCTTGGCGATCCTGCGCGCCGTGCAGCAGCGGTGGCGCCGGATCCCACCCGAGGCGATTACAGCCATCGCCGAGGAGCTTGACCTCCCCCGCGTCCACGTCGAAGGGACGGCGACTTTCTATCACTTCTTTACCGCGCAGCACGCCGGCGAATACACGATCTACGTGAACACGAGCGTCACGGCCGAGATGGCCGGCGCGGCTGCGGTGATCGCGGCGCTGGAGTCCGAGCTCGGGGTGAAGATGGGCGGGAACACGGCGGACGACCGCATCGGGCTGCGCCGGACCTCGTGCATCGGCATGTGCGATCAAGAGCCGGCCCTTTTGATCAACGACACGGTCTTTACCGCCGTCACCCCGGCGCGCGTCCGGGAGCTGGTCGCGGGCATGCGGGCCGGGGCGCCGATCGCATCGCTTGTCCGACCGTCCTTGGACGGCAACAACGCCCTGCCGGCGATCGGCGCCGAGGTGCGAAACAACCTCCGCCGACCGGGTCCGGTAATTTTTGCGCCCTACGCTGCAGGCGACGCTTTGCGCCGGGCCATGGAGCTCGGCTCTGTGGAGGTCGTCGAGCTGGTCAAGGCCTCGGGCCTGCGCGGCCGCGGCGGCGCCGGGTTTCCCACCGGACAGAAGTGGAGTCTGTGCCGCGCCGCACCCGCGGACGGCCGCTGCGTCATCTGCAACGTCGATGAAGGCGAGCCGGGGACCTTCAAGGACCGCGTGCTCATGACCGAGCGCGCCGAGATGGTCTTCGAAGCCATGGCCATCGCCGGCTACGCGGTCGAGGCGCGGGAGGGAATCCTCTACCTGCGCGGCGAGTACGCCTACCTGCGGCCGCACCTGGAACAGACCCTGGAGGCGCTGCGCGCCCGCCGCCTGCTCGGCCGCAAGATCCTGGGGACGCGGTTTAGCTTCGACATCCGCATCAAGCAGGGCGCCGGCGCCTACATCTGCGGCGAGGAGTCGGCGCTCATCGAGTCCGCCGAAGGCAAGCGCGGCCAGCCGCGCAACCGCCCGCCGTTTCCCGTGACCTCCGGCTACCTCCACAAGCCGACCATCGTCAACAACCCGGAGACGCTGTGCTGCGCGCTTCAGATCGTCCGTAGCGGTCCTGCGTGGTTCCGCCGGCTGGGCACCCCGGCCTCCGCGGGCACAAAGCTCCTGTCGATCGCCGGAGACTGCGCCGAGCCGGGCGTCTATGAGGTCGAGTGGGGGCTCAGCGTGCAGGAGATCCTGACGATGTGCAAGGCCCGCGACGTCTTCGCGGTGCAGGTGGGCGGCCCATCGGGGGTCTGCATCTCGGAGCGGCAGTTTCAGCGCAAGCTCTGTTACGCCGATCTGGCGACCGGCGGGGCTTTTACGATCTTCGGCAAGGGCCGCGATCTTTTGTCCATCGTCCACAACCACATGGAGTTCTTCCGCGATGAGTCGTGCGGCTTCTGCGTGCCCTGCCGCGCCGGCAACTCCCTGCTTGTCAAGGCGGTCGAGAAGATCATGGTCGGAAACGGAACCGCGACCGAGCTCGTGTCGATTCGTAAGCTCGGCCAGCTGGTCAAGACCGCGTCCCGCTGCGGCCTGGGTCAGACCTCTGCCAATCCCTTGCTCACGACGCTTGTGAACTTTCCCGATTACTACGCCGGAAAGGTGCGGCAAGACGTGGACTTCGTGTCGCAGTTCAGCCTGGAACACGCGGTGGCCGATGCCTGCGCCGCCGCCCATCGCTCGCCCAACCTGCGTGAGGAGTAAAGCGTGGAGCAGGGATACCTCAAAGTCACCATCGACGGCACCGAGCTTCTGGCCAAGGAAGGACAGTCGATCGTCGAAGCGGCGCGCGAGCACGGCATCGACATCCCCACGCTCTGCGATTATAAGAGCCTGCCGCCGGCCGGAACCTGCCGCGTCTGCACCGTCAAGGTGGGCGGCAAGGAGAGCGGCAAGTTCGTCCCGGGCTGCACCACTCCTGTGACCTACGGCATGATAGTAGAGAATGAGACCCCGGAGCTCATCGAGCTGCGCCAGGGCCTGCTGGAGATGCTGTTCGTCGAAGGCAACCACATGTGCCCAAGCTGCGAGAAGAGCGGCAGCTGCGAGCTGCAGCACCTGGCCTATCGCTACAAGGTGCTGGCGCCGCGCTTCCCGTTTCTGTTTCCGCACCGCAAGCTCGAAGCCGGGCTGCCGCACCTTTTGATCGAGCATAACCGCTGCATCCAGTGCCTGCGCTGCGTGCGCGGCGTCAAAGCCAAGGACGGCCACGATCTGTTCGGCTTCGTCCGGCGCGGCAACGACATCCGCATCACCCTCGATACGCAAGACCCCGATGCCCTCACCGAGCAGACGGCGCAGCGGGCGATGGACATCTGTCCGGTGGGCGCGCTAATCAAGAAGCGGACCGCCTTCACGGTTCCCATAGGACAGCGCCGCTTCGATCGGGAGGATGGGCCATGAGCCAGCGCAAGTGGGTGCTGGCGACGACCTCGCTCGCCGGATGCTTTGGCTGTCACATGTCGCTGCTCGACATCGATGAGCGCATCTTGTCCCTGGTGGACGTGGTCGAGTTCAACAAGTCGCCCTTTGACGACATCAAAGAGTTCACCACCCAAGCCGACGTCGGACTCATCGAGGGCGGCTGCTGCAACAGCGAAAACGTCCGCATCCTGCGCCTGTTCCGCCAGCACTGCCGCATCCTGATCTCCGTGGGCCAGTGCGCGATCACCGGCGGCCTGCCGGCGATGCGCAACGGCATCCCGGTCAAGGACCTGCTGGCGGAGTCCTACCTCAACGGTCCGACGCTGGCCAACCGCCTCATTCCCAATGATGAGGAGCTGCCGCCGCTGCTCGATCGCGTCTACCCGTGCCATGAGATCGTCAAGATCGACGGTTTTTTGCCCGGCTGTCCGCCCAAGGCGGATCTGTTGTGGGAGGCGCTGAACCTGCTCATCGCCGGACGGAGCCTGGATGAGCTGTCCGTGAAGCACCTGCGCTATGACTGACCCGGGCGCGAGCGTGCGGCCGGCGCTTTCCCTACGCAACCGTGAGGAGCCATGACCAGAAAGATCACGATCGATCCCGTGACTCGGGTGGAAGGGCACGGCAAGGTGACCATCCAGCTCGACGACAACGATCAGGTCCTGCACGCCCGCCTGCATATCGTCGAGTTCCGCGGCTTCGAGCGCTTCGTACAGGGGCGTCCCTACTGGGAGATCCCCGTCCTGGTGCAGCGCCTGTGCGGGATCTGTCCGGTCAGCCATCACCTCTGCGCCGCCAAGGCCATGGACGTGATCGTCGGCGCGCCGGTGCTCACGCCGACCGCGGACAAGATGCGGCGCCTTATGCACTACGGGCAGGTGTTCCAGTCGCACGTGCTGCACTTTTTTCATCTGGCGTCGCCGGATCTGCTCTTCGGCTTCGACGCCGAGCCGGCGCAGCGCAACATCATCGGCCTGATTCAGGCCTTCCCCGAGCTGGCCAAAAAAGCGGTGCTGATGCGCAAGTTCGGGCAGGAGGTCATCCGCGTCACCGCGGGCAAAAAGATCCACGGCACGGGCGCCATCCCCGGCGGCATCAACAAGCACCTCACCCCCGCCGAGCGCGATGAGCTCTGCCACGCCCGGCCGGACCTTGGCCCCGACCTCATGGTCGCCTGGGCGCAGGAAGGGATTGCGCTGTTCAAGGACTACCACCGCAAGAACCGCGAGCTGGTCGATGGCTTTGCCGCCTTCCCATCAAACTCGCTCAGCCTGGTGCGGGCCGATGGTGCGCTCGACCTTTACCACGGCGTCCTGCGCGCCGTGGACGCAGAGGGGAAAAAGATCTTCGATCAGATCGACTATGCGGAGTATCAGGAGCACATTGCAGAAGAGGTGCGCAGCTTCACCTATATGAAGTTTCCGTTTATAAAGAAGCTGGGTCCGGAGCAGGGCTTTTACCGCGTCGGCCCGCTCGCCCGGCTCAACACCTGCGACTTCATTCCGACGCCGCTGGCGCAGGCGGAGTTTCAACAGTATAAGGCCTACACCGGCGGCCGGCCGAGCGGCATGTCGATGCACATGCACTGGGCGCGGCTCATCGAGGTCCTGCATGCGGCGGAGATGATCCGCGAGCTCCTAGCCGATCCCGATCTATATGCGGGCGAGCTTGTGCGCACCGGGACGCGGCGCAGCGAAGGCGTGGGACTTTTGGAAGCGCCGCGCGGCACGCTGTTTCATCACTACCGGGTGGGGGAGGACGACCTGGTCACCATGTGCAACCTCATCGTCTCCACGACCAGCAACAACGAGGCGATGAACCGCTCCGTGACCTGGGTCGCCAAGCACCGTATCAACGGCAAGCGCGAGATTCCCCAAGGCCTGCTCAATCAGGTCGAGGTCGCGATCCGCGCCTACGATCCGTGCCTGAGCTGCGCCACCCACGCGGTCGGCCAGATGCCGCTGGAGATCCTGCTTCTCGATGGGCAAGAGCGAGTCCTTGACCGCGCCATCCGCGGCGCGGCGGCTTGAGCCGTGGACGGAATTCGCGAACGCCTGCGCTGCCAGCCGGAAGAGCGGCTCCTCATCTATGGAATCGGCAACGTCGGGCGGCAGGACGACGGGCTGGCGATTCGGCTCATCGAGCGGCTCGCCGCGACGGCTCTCCCCGCCGGGGTGACCCTGGAGGCGGGGTACCAGCTCAGCATCGAGGATGCGCTCCTGGTCGCGGAGTTTGACACCGTCTTGTTCATGGATGCCACGGTGGAAAAAGACGCGCCGGCGCCGTTTTCGCTGCGGCCCCTCGCGCCGGCGGCCGAGGTGGCCTTCTCCACCCACAGCACGAGCCCGGCCGGCGTGCTGGCGCTGTGCGCTGAGCTATACGGCCGCCGCCCGCGCGCGTTTCTGCTCGCCCTGCCGGGCTATGAGTGGGAGCTGCGCGAAGAGCTGTCGGCGCGCGGTCAGCTAAACCTCGAGCAGACCTGCCGGGACTTGCTCGCCGGGGCGTCCGATGCATGAGCTGTCGCTGCTGCAGGCGCTGGTCGAGCAAGTGACGGAGCTGGCGCAAAAAGAGCGGTTCTGTCGCGTCGTCCAGATCCGGCTCGGCGTCGGCCCGTTGAGCGGCGTGGAGCCGGAGTGTCTGCAGCTGTGCTTTGCCGAGGCGGCGCGCGACACCGCTCTTCATGACGCAAAGCTCGTCTTGGAGCAGACACCGCTGGAGCTGCAGTGCAAAGCGTGCGGCCAGCGCTCCTGCCCGGATGCGGCCGCCGAGCTGTGCTGCGTCGGTTGCGGTTCCTTGGCGACGCAGATCATCCGCGGCCGGGAGCTGTGCATTCTCGATCTCGATGTTCAGTAGACTTTCCGGGTAGGAGGCGCGTTTAGCATGTGCAGAGACTGTGGTTGCCAGCAAGCCAACGCGGATCGCCACGCGGCTTCGCATCCTCCCCATCACGATCACTCCCATCCGCATCCGCACCCGAGCCGGGATGCCGCGCCGCGCCGCATCGTGCTCCAGATGTCGGTGCTGGCGAAAAATGATCGGCTGGCGGCGCAGAACCGGGAGTGGCTGCGTGAGCACGGAATCGTCACCCTGAACCTCATCAGCGCCCCCGGAGCCGGCAAGACGCTGCTGCTCGAGCGGACGGTGCAGCGGCTGGGCGCGGGGGCGCAGCTGGCGATTCTGACCGGGGATCAGGAGCGGGACTTCGATGCCCAGCGGCTGCGTGCCGCCGGTGCAGAGGTCAAACAGATCAACACCCATAGCGCCTGTCATCTGGATGCGGCGATGATCAAGCGGGAGCTCGGGGTGTTCGTGCGCCCGGACGCGCATCGGCTGCTGATCGTGGAGAACGTCGGCAACCTGGTCTGCCCGGCGGCCTTCGACCTGGGGGAAAGCGAGAAGGTCGCGCTGCTGGCGACGACCGAGGGCGAGGACAAGCCCGCCAAGTATCCGCTCCTGTTTCGTGAGGCGAGCCTGATCGTGCTCACCAAGATCGATCTTTTGCCGTACCTGGACTTCAGCGTCGAGCTTTTTACCCAGCACCTGCGCCGCGTCAACCCGACCGCGCCGCTTTTGTTGCTCAGCGCCAAGACCGGGGAGGGACTGCCGGCCTGGCTCGACTTTCTCCGCTGCGCCGCGCGGCCGGCGGAGCTGCAGGCCGCCCGGCCATGAGCGAGATCCGCTGCGAGCTGGAGCTCCAGGGACGGCTGCAGGGGGTCGGCTTCCGGCCGCTCGCCTTTCGGCTGGCGCGCCAGCTCGGGCTGTCGGGTTGGGTGCGCAACACGGCGCAGGGCGTGACGCTGGCGCTGCAAGGGCTGCCGGGCGGCATCTCGGAGTTCGAGCGGCGAATCGCGGAAGAGCTCCCGGCGCACGCCGCGATTCGCCGCTGGACCCGGCGCTCCCTGCCGCTCTGCCATGAGACCGATTTCCGGATCGCGCCCTCGCGCGCCAGCGGCCGCCAAGCGGCGGAGTTGCTCCCCGACCTTGCGACCTGCGCCGCGTGCGCGTCCGAAGTCTTGGATCCGCGGGATCGCCGCTACCGCTATCCCTTCACCAATTGCACGCATTGCGGCCCGCGTTACAGCATCATCGAAGAAGTTCCCTACGACCGGCAGAACACCACTATGCGCGGTTTCCCCCTTTGTCCGCGCTGCCTTGAGGAATACGGCGACCCGCGCGATCGCCGCTTCCAGTGCCTCGGGCTGCAGCTTGAAGCCGAACTCCGCGGTGCAGACCACAGCCACCGGCGTGCCGCCGGCCAGCGACACCATTTCCGGATAGCTCACCCAGTAGGGCGCCGGGATGATGACTTCATCGCCGGGGTTCAACGTCGCCATCAGCGCGTTGTAGAGCACCTGCTTGCCGCCGGTGCCGACACTGATCTGGCTGCGCTTGTAGGTCAGGCCGTTCTCGCGCTGAAACTTCGCGATGATCGCGTCCTTCAGCTCGGGAATGCCGTCCACCGCGGTATACTTGGTCTTGCCGGCTTCAATGGCGTGGATCGCCGCCAGCTTGATGTTGGCGGGCGTGTCGAAGTCCGGCTCGCCGGCGCCGAGGCCGATGACGTTGCGGCCCGCCTCTTTGAGCTGACGTGCTTTATCCGTGACCGCGATGGTCGCGGACGGCTTCACACGGTCAAGCGCAGCGGACAGAAACGGCATCATGTTCTCCTAAGGATGCTGAGGGTCGCGAAGGCCCGGATTCGCGGATTTTGGCGGGCGGGGCACCCTAAAGCGGGCGACGCTGCATCGCAAGAAACTTCGCCAAAAACACAGGAAATTGCGCAGCGGACTAAGAAAACCTTAAAGCGCGCCGCCTAGGGTCAACGCGCATATCAGCCCTCTGCAACATTCGTAAATTCTGGCGAGAAAATGAGCCACATTTGGCAAGCCCTGCGGTCCGGAGACTGGCTCACGCCAGGGCG
>CALFML010000374.1 GCA_937879845.1 uncultured Myxococcales bacterium | reverse complement strand
TCGCCTACACCATGGCCAAGTACGGCATGAGCATGTGCGTGCTCGGCATGGCCGATGAGTTCCGCCCTGAAGGCGTGGCGGTCAACGCGCTGTGGCCGCGCACCGCCATCGCCACCGCCGCGGTGCAGAACCTGCTCGGTGGCGAGGACGCCATCCGCGGCTGCCGCACCGTCGAGATTATGGCCGACGCCGCCCACTACATCCTCACCCGCCCGAGCAAGAGCTGCACCGGCAACTTCTTCCTTGATGAAGACCTGCTGCGGCAAAGCGGAGTGAGCGACTTCAGTCAGTACGCCGTAGACCCGAACGCCACGCTGCTCCCGGACTTTTTCCTGTAGCTGCAGCGCGCTATCGAAACTGGGGGGGGATCTCATGTTTTGTAAGAAAGAGTCTGCTCGTGTGCAGACCCGGCCGAGCCGTCGGCTGGGAGCACGTGTTTCGCTGTGGATCGGTGCGGGGGCGCTGGCGCTTTGCAGCGCGGGGCTCGGGGCGCGCGAGGCGGGGGCGTTCTGCGGGTTCTTTGTCTCGGGGGCGGATGCGGCGCTGAGCAACAACGCCTCGCAGGTGGCGCTTTTGCGCAAGGGCAACCGCACCGTGCTCACGATGTCCAATAACTACAAGGGCCCGCCGCAGGACTTCGCGATGGTGGTGCCGGTTCCGGTGGTGCTCAAGAAGACGGACGTGAAGACGCTGGCGCCGGATGTGTTCGCCCATATCGATCAGCTCTCGGCGCCGCGCTTGGTCGAGTACTGGGAGCAGGATCCCTGCCAGCCGCAGGTGGATTACGAAGGCGCCGTCCCTTCGGCGGCGATGGCGGGCGGGGGACCCGCCGACGCGCTCTCCGCGGCGCCGCGCCACGGCGTCCGCATCGAGGCCAAGTTCAACGTCGGCGAGTATCAGATCCTGGTCTTGTCGGCGCAGGAGTCCACCGGTCTTGAGACCTGGCTCAAAGAGAACAAGTACAAGATTCCCCGCGGCGCCGCGGGCGCGCTGGCCCCCTACGTGCGCGACCAGATGAAATTTTTTGTCGCCAAGGTCGACATCCAGAAGGTCAAGCGCGACTCCCACGGCTACGTCGTTCTGTCGCCGCTGCGCGTCGCCTACGACTCGCCGGAGCTGCGGCTGCCGGTGCGCCTCGGGCTGCTCAATGCCGAGAGCAAGCAGGACCTCATCATCTACATCCTGCACCCGGACAAGCGCTTCGAGGTCGCCAACTACCGCAATGTCTTCGTGCCGACCAACCTCGAGGTGAATAACTCCGTACGCAAGCAGTTCCCGGCGTTTTATGCCGAGCTATTCGATGAGACCCTGCGCCGCAACAACAACAAGGCCGTGGTCACCGAGTACGCCTGGCAGACCTCGTCGTGCGATCCCTGCCCGACGCCGCCTCTGGAGGCGAGCGATCTTTACACCCTTGGGGATGACAGCTTCGCCGGCGCAGCCCCGAATCAGCCAGCGGGCGCGCCGCTGACGCCGTATTACGGCTCGCCTCCCCAGTATGTGCTGACCCGCCTGCACACCCGCTACGATCAGCAAACTCTGTCCGAGGATCTGATCTTCCGCGCCGCCGAGCCGGTAGTCGGCGGACGCTCCGATGGCGACGGCTCGGTGGGCAACCCGACCCCGCAGCTGGTCAAGCAGGGCGAGAACAACTTCCAAGGCCGTTACATTATCCGCCACTGCGGACGCTTTCCGCCGCCGCGTCGCGCCCTGGCGTGACACCGCACTCCAGGGAAAGAATGCGGACGGCAAATAGCTCTGGCGGTTCCTTAGCGGGCAAGCTGGCCCGACTGCCGCAGCCAGGCCTCGCTGCGCTGCATCCCCTCATCCAGCGACACCTTTTGCCGCCAGCCGAGCAAGCGCTCCGCCTTCTCGGTTGAAAAGGACAGGTGCCGGCTCACGTACTGCAGCCGATCTACGGTCAGCGGCAGCCCGAGGTGCAGGATCTTATTGAGCTGCGCCAGGATCTTGGCCAGCGGCATCGGCAGGCGGCGCAGGCGCCGGTTGCTCATCCGGGCGTAATACCCAAGGAACTGCGCCCAAGTCACCGAAGGTCCGCTCACGTTGAAAGCCTCGCCCACCGCTTGCGGATGGGTCGCCGCCAAGCGGATCTGATCGAGCACATCATCGATGTAGACCGGAAAGGAATGCCCGGAGCCGTCGCCGAACAGCAGCGGCACGCCCTTTTGCACAAGGCGCAGCATTCCCACCGTCCAAGTCTTGGAGCCCGGCCCGTAGACCATCGCCGGACGGATGATCGTCAGCGGGAGTCCGGTCCGGACCGCGACTTCGCGAGCCGCTTGTTCCCCCAGGGCCTTGGTGCGGCCGTACAGATCGGCTTGACTCGTGTCGATCGGTACGGATTCATCGATGTCGTCGCGGCTCGGCAAGCCGTAGGCGGCGGCGGTGCTGATGAGCACGAACCGCTGCGCGCCGGCCTGCGCCGCGGCCTCTGCCAAGGCCCGCGTCGCATCGACGTTTATGGCGTGCGCCTCCGCCGACTGACCATCGGCGCCCGCCCACGCCGCCAGGTGAAAGACGATCTTCTTGCCGGCGCAGAGGCTCGCCCGCGTCGCGGCGTCCCGCATATCGGCGCGCACGAGCTCGGCGCCCTGCAGCGCGCTTTCATTTTTGAACCGCCGACCCGTCGCAACCACCCGCGCCCCGTCCGCCTGCAAAAGACGCTCTGCCAGCTGTCCGCCGATAAAGCCGCTCGCACCGGTTACTAGCACCGACAAATCACGCAAGTCACTCATCGCAAGGATCTCCTATCGCCGGCAGCATACACCGGCCGCTCCGGCTAGGGGCGACAAGACCGCTGCACTGCGCCGGTTACGACGAAAAGCTAGCGGGCGCTTGCTAGTTTTCTAGCATGGTGCTAGTTTTCTAGCATCGATCGTGCAACTGGAGGGATGCAGATGAAGAAAGACACGACAGCCCAGCTCAGCCGCCGTGAGCGGCAGATCATGGATGTCATCTACCGCCAAGGCCGCGCCACCGCGGCCGAGGTCCTAGAGCAGATGCCGGATCCGCCGAGCTACTCCGCCGTCCGGGCGATGCTGCGAGTGCTGGAAGAAAAGGGAATCGTCAAACACAAGCAGCTCGGTCCGCGCTACGTGTTCGTACCCACGGCCTCGCGTGAGAGCGCCCAGCGATCGGCGCTGCGGCATCTGCTCTCGACGTTTTTTGACGGCTCGCGGGAAAAGATGGTGGCGGCGCTCCTCAATGATCCACCGGCCAGCCTGCCGGAAGAGGAGCTCGATCGGCTGGCGGAGCTTATCGCTCAGGCCAAGAAAGAGGGGAGGTAGCCATGTCCACGCTGCTACTAGACTTTGCTGGTGCGGTGGCACTAAAGGGGGCGCTGCTGCTCGCTTGCGCCCTTGTCGCGGCGCACTTTATGAAAGGGGAGCGGGCGGCGCAGCGCCATCGGGTGCTGAGCTTGGCGCTGCTCGCGCTGCTCGTCTTGCCGCTCGCTTCGCTTGTGATGCCGGCGTACGCGCCGCAGCTGTTCCCGGCCGCCGCGCCTGAGCTGGATCCCCAGTTCTCGCACCAGCCTATCGATGCAGCTCTTATCACGCCGGCGCTTGCAGGGCTTGCCCAAAGCGGCGCAACGCCGAAGCTCACCGCGCCAAACGGCATCGCTTCGCAGGTGATAAGCCCGGCCTTTTTATTTGCCCTGCTGCTCCTTGGTGCAGGCGCGTTCCTGGCCTGGATGGCGGCAGGATGGCTCGCCACGCGGCGGCTTTTGCACGGCGCCGCACCGCTTACCCAGCCGGCCTGGCAGCAGCTTCTGGATGAGAGCCGTCAGCGGCTTGGGGTGGCGCAGCGGGTGCGGCTCTACCAGGGAACGGAGGATTGCCCGCCATTGACCTTTGGCATCTTGCGGCCGGTCGTGCTGCTGCCGCCAGAGTGCCGGGACTGGCCGGCGGCGCGGCGTCGCCTCGTGCTGCTGCATGAGCTGGCCCATATCAAGCGGCAGGACTGCTTGCAGCAGCTGCTGGCGCAGCTTGCGTGTGCCCTGCACTGGTTCAATCCCCTGGCCTGGCGATCGGAGCGCCTGCTGCGCCATGAGCGCGAGCTGGCCGCCGATGCCCTGGTGCTGGCCTCCGGGGTGCGGCCTTCGGTCTACGCCAGTGAGCTCCTTTCCGTGGCGCGCAGCCTGAGCCATGGCCGACGCGGCCCGGCCATGGCGGTGGCGATGGCCAGCTCTTCGCAGCTGGAGAGCCGGCTGCTGCGCATCTTGGATCCGCGGCTTGATCTGCGGCCCTTGGGATGGCGCTTCAAGCTCGCCACCGCGGCGCTGGCCATCGGGCTGCTCTTGCCGCTAGGGGCGCTGCACGGCTGGGCCGGGGTGCCGGCCGACAGCAAGGAAGCGGAGCGCACGATGGAGCTGTTGCGCGCCCAGGTGGAGTCGCACGTCACAAGCCTGCGCGGTGAGCGGCCCGCCCGCATCGACCTGACCCTGGACCTTGCCGCGCAGTCCCTCATCGAGCAAGAGCTCGAGGTGATACAGCAGCAGTTCCACCCGCAAAGCGCCAGCATCGTCGCCCTCGATCCGCGCAGCGGTGCCGTCCTCGGGCTCGGCAGCCGTGGCGGCGGCGACCGCAACCTGGCGGTCGAGCAGACCTATGAGCCCGCCTCCACGCTCAAGGTCTTCAGCATCGCCGCCGCCCTGGATGCCGGCACGATCAGACCCGAGCAGAGCTTCACGACCGAAAGCGGCAGCGTAAACAGCAGCGGCCAGGCGGTGCGCGATGCGACTCCGGCTGCGAGCCTCACCGTGGCCGACATCTTGGCGCGGTCCTCGAACATCGGCTCCATCAAGATCTACCGCACCTTAGGGAAAGAGGGTCTAGTGACCGCCCTGCACCGCTTCCATTTCGGTGAGAGTCCTAACTTGCGGATTCCTGCCGCGGCTGGAACCGTCGCCCAGTCAGACTGGACGGATGCCCAGGTCGAAGGCGCCGCCTTTGGTCAGGGAATGGTCGCAAGCCCGCTGCAGCTCGCCGCCGCCTTTGCCGCGGTGGCCAATCGCGGGATCTATCATCGGCCCACGCTCGTGCGGCAAGTCCTTGGCGCCGGCAACACCGTGCTGCTGCGCGAAGAAGTACAGCCCGAACAAGTGCTAAAGCCCGCCACCGCCCAGACCGTCCTGCACATGCTCGAAGGGGTCGTACACCGCAGCGATGGCACCGGAACCACCGCTCGAATCGCCGGCTGGAAGGTGGCCGGCAAGACCGGCACCGGCAAGCACACCGGCCTGTTCATCGGCGCCGCGCCCGCAACTGATCCCCGCCTGGTGCTGCTGGTCGTAGTGGACGGACCCCAAGGCGCCGGCAAGTCCTACTTCGGCAGCACGGTCGCCGCTCCATCATTCCGCCGCATCGCCGAGAAGCTTCTCCCCCACCTCCACTCCACCCCGCCCTCGCTCTAAATCCAGCAGCTCCCAAAATTTTCGCCCGCAGCGAAGCTTGGCAGGGCCTGGGCAGGGCTTCGCAGTACGGCGCGCAGCAAAGCTGCGCCAAGCCCAGACATACAGATGAAGCGCCCTGCCCAGGCCCTGCCAAGCGCAGCGATGCTTCCGATCAGAAGGAGCGCGACCCCAAAAAACAGATCCCCTACGGCGCAAGCATCAGCTGGATCTGCTTGCACGTCGACCCGCAGTTTGGACCATTAGGCTTATAGACGGTATATCCAGCCGTCGCTGAAAGGGTGACGAGCGGCTTCTGCCCCGGAACACCGAAAGTAACCTGATACGTATCGCCGTCTTTCAGATAAACAAGCGGATCCGTTCCTTGGGGGATCAGAGTCTGGATCTGAAGATCGTCCGTAGCTCCGTTTAGTTGCAGCTGGCAGCTGGCAAAGACCGTCCCAGCGCAAGTAAAGATCCCTGATACGCCGGAGACCGGACGAAGCGGCTGGGTGTCGCAGGTCGTATTCATGCAGGCCCGCACTTCCAGCGTCGTCGGATCCACCCCGCCAAGCGGAACCGGACCATAGTAAAGGGCCCCGCTGTCACACCCGATGAGGGTGCACACTTCGCCAACCGGAGGCGTTTCCGTACCGACGCCCCCCCCGCCGCCGCAGCTCGCCGCCCCACCGAGCGGCCACAAAATTCCGATCGCTGAGATCCATCCCATAAACCGATTCATGTGAGTGCCTCGCAAAATGTTCTGTTGGCATTAGTCCGTGCTGCCTCGCATTCCTTACAAATTTAAGTGGTCGGACAATCGCCAGACGCTCGCCAGACATTCTGGGACATGCGCGCGGCTTGACCTCATCTCGCCTCTTTAACTATAATGTGTCAGGGGGGCAGCGTAACATCACTGTCGGAGTTTGTATTAAGACACGATGTCCTCTATTTCACTTGGGTGATCGGCTAGGCGATAGGCGGCGGCAAACTAGGGAGCATATATGGCCACTTTTCTGAACAGGGAGCGGACGGGAGCGGCGCTGGGACTCACGCATCGCGCGGAGCCAACCCCGCAGCTTCACGGCCTGCATCCTGTAAACCATGGAGCCGGCGTGACAAATCCAGTGCAACATCCAGTTCATCCGGGCGCCAATCATGAGGCGGCGGCGGGCGTGGTGGGCCACTTTGGTACCGATGACGCCCCCAGAGCTGCGGCGCCGGCGGCCAGGCCGCAGACTGCGCGCGAGCGCTTCGATAAGTCCTATGAGGACCTGCGCAATCGTGAGCTGAACCAGGATGAGCGCAACGCCGGGCGCTGGCGTGAGCTGTCTGGCGCGGATATTGCCGGGACGGCGCCGATCGATCTCAAGACGGTGCCCAAGCCCGGGGAGCTCGGGTATACGACGACCGTGAACGGCCACATCTATCGCTATGATCAGGTG
>CALFML010000373.1 GCA_937879845.1 uncultured Myxococcales bacterium | reverse complement strand
TACATGCTCAAGTTCATCCTCAACAACTGGCGGCTGGTCAAAATCGGGACGACGCAGGCGCAGCGAAAGCTGTTTTTCAATCTGAGCAAAGAGCGCGACAAGCTCGAAGCCGATGGGTTTGTCCCGACGAGCAAGCTGCTGGCCGAGCGGCTGCATGTGCCTGAACAAGAAGTCACCGATATGTCGCTGCGGCTCGGGCAAAGCGAGACGTCGCTCGATGCGCCGGTCGGTCGTGACGATGAAGGCGGGCGTCGACAAGTCGATCTGCTCGAATCGCCTGGCAACACCCGGCCCGATTTGACCGCGGAAAGCGAGGAGTTTCGCGCACTGCTCCGCAGTAAGCTGTCGGAGTTTGAACAGACGCTGAGCGGACGCGAAAAGCTGCTGTTTCAGGATCGTCTGATGGCCGACACGCCGCTGACGCTACAAGATGTCGGCGAGCGCTTTGGCATCAGTCGCGAGCGAGCGCGGCAGCTGGAAGCGCGGCTTTTGGGACGACTCAAAGCGTTTTTGAAAAAAGAGCTCGGCGACGCGGTGCAGGTCGCCATGGGTCTGGACTAACGCCTGCCGACCGCGCGTAGATAACCGGCGGCTGCCGGCTTCCGCGAAGCCTCACATATATAAGGTACTTGGATAGAAAGTACCGGCTGCAAACCCAGACGGGGTCCACACCGCGGAATACCGTGGCGCGTCGAGCGGGGGGGTGTTTGGCGCTGTGCTTGTATCCGCGCTCGGCAAGCGCGGCCGGGGTAGCTAATTTCCGCGAGGAATTATGTGATTTTAGCTACGCAAAAGGCGCAGCTATCCGGTTTTTGCGGCTTTTTGTCCGCCGCCGAAATTTTGTGTTCCTCTCGCCACATGGGCTTACGTACACTGCCGCCCACGAGGAAGCTCCTCGCTCCCATGGAGGCAGAAAACCGCATGCGCCAGTCTCTTTACGGCCAAGGCAACAGCCTCGGGCGCAGACCCGGCAGAAGCTCGATGCCAAGTGCCGCGTTGCAACCGGGCGCTGACCTTTGTCCCCGTTCCCTTGCCGCGCGTAACGGCGATCGGTCGGCCGTCATCGCCGCGCGGCTGCGATGGTTGGCGCTGGCAGTGCTCGGCTGTGCCCTGTTCGCCTCTGCGGGTCCGGCCTGGGCAGTCGGAGAGCTCAGCGGCAGCATCGGCGGCTACGTAACGATAAAGGGTACCAAGGACGGTCTGGCCGGCGTACCGATCGCCGTCACCAGCAAGAAGCTCATCGGCGGCGCCCAGCAGGTGATCACGGCCGACGACGGTAGCTTCACCGCGGTCAACCTGCCGCCCGGCATCTATGAAGTCGCCGTCACCCTGGAGGGCTTCGCGCCGATCAAACAGATCGGCATCCAGGTCAACGCCGGCTCGCGCTCGTCCGTCGATATCGAGCTGGCGGTCCAGACCTCGCCTTCGCTAGACGAGAAGGTGACCATCATCGAGAAGGTCAACCCGATCCTCAACTCGGAGAGCGCTGCCGCCACCACCCCGATCAACAACGAGCAGATCACCCGCTCCCCGACCTTCCGCCAGGAAAAAGCAGTCGCGCAGTTTACCCCCGGCGTCACCGTCGGCGGCGATCGTGCCGTGGTGCGCGGCGGGCTGGGTCGCTTCAACCGCTTCTTCATCGACGGCCTGGAAGTCACCGACATCACGCTCGGGGCCTTTGGCACCTCGTCCGCGCTCATCAACTCCGACTCGGTCGAGCAGTTCGTCGTTTCGGTGGGCGCGATGGACGCCGAGTACAACTCGCTGGGCCTTGTGCAGAACATGGTCACGCGCTCCGGCGGCAACAAGTTCATCGTCGATGCGAGCATCATCCTGCAGCCGCCGTTCGTCAGCGCCACCAACCGCTACCCGACGCGCACGCCGCTCCAGAACGGCGGACTTCTCTACGACAATCGGCCGCTGCCCGACCGCTCGTTCTACTCCGCATCGCTAAATCTGGGCGGGCCCATCGTCAAGGACCGGCTGTGGTTCTGGTCGAACTTCCAGTTCAACTTCAACCGCATCACCAACTCCATCGCCGAGCAGCCGTGGTACGGCATCCGCTCGCCCTATGACCGCTATCAGGATCAGGTCCTGTACCTGGGCCGCATCAAGCTCACCTGGCAGGCCACCAAGTCCACGCGCATCGCCCTGTCCTACAGCACGGACTACAACGACATCGTCAACGCGTCGACCTCCAGCGCCATCTCCGGCGTCGACGCCAACAACCTCGCGCCGGAGGCGGAGCGGCGGGTGCAGCGCGGCGGCCACTGGTTCGGGCTGCTCGTCGATTCGCTGCTCACCGACAAGCTGCTTTTGCAGATTCAGACCGGCGTGTTTTACAAAAACGCGCTGGAGGACACCCTGTACACCGTCAAAGGCGTGCAGGACCGGGTGACCGCGAGCCACATCCTCAACACCGCGGACGCCGCGACCAACAACTTCGTCTACTTGAACGGCAACCGTCCGTGGGATCAGCAGACCAAGTGGAGCGCGCAGTTTGCGCCGACGCTGCTTTACACCGCGCACGGCCTGGGCGGCACGCACAACATCAAGGCCGGCTTCCAGTTCACGTTCATGGACTACAAGCACAACGTGGGCGTCGCCGGCGGCCAGCGTTATACCGATACCGTGCCCGGGCTGCCCTGCGATCCGCAGGTCGCCGCGACCTTCTCGAGCTGCAACCAGCGCGAGGTCTTCCCCGAGAGCCTGCCGGTCGACGGCCAGGCCGGCGCCGGCTACACGACGACGGCGCGGGCGATCAACGCCGGCGTCTTCATTCAGGACCGCTTCGCCGTGCGGCGCTGGCTGACCATCGTGCCGGGCATCCGCGTGGACATGGGCGTCCTTTATGACACCACCGGGCAGAAGATTCAGACCCTGGTCGGGTTCGGACCGCGCATCTCGGCGATCGTGGATGTGCTGAAAAACGGCAAGCTTCTGCTCAAGGGGCACTACGGCCGCCACAACGACATGGGTAACGCCGGCGTCGCCGACCAGAGCAACCCCGTGCAGGGTTCAATCCTGCAGCGGTGGAACGCGGCGACGCAGCAGTTCACCGACATCCGCCGCACCGGCGGCACCGGCACCCAGAGCTTCGCCACCGAGGTGAATCTGAACCCGCCCTCGGTCGATGAGCTCTCCGGCGGCGTTCACGGTCAGATCAGCGACCAGGGCGCGGTCGGTGTGGACTATACGTTCCGCCACTACGGCAACATCTGGGTCAACGAAGAAGTGAACCAGATCTGGGATCCGGCCGGCACCCGCGTCATCGGTTACGATAACGGCCAGGCGCAGCGGCTGTACGTCGCCAGCACCCCGGACGAGGCGCGGCGCGACTACCACGGCGTGGATCTGTGGGCGCGCGGCAACGTCGGCAAGTGGGACATCACGGCGTCGTACACGCTGGCGTTCCTAAACGGCAACGTGGACGACTTTTTCTCCAGCTATGGCAGTAACCCGCGCCTCTACCCGCTGTACTACGGACCGATCAGCGGCACCTACCGCCACTATCTGAAGGGCCTGGTCAACTACTCGTTCGCCTGGGGACTGACGCTCGGAACGCGCGTGCAGTACTATAGCGGCTCGCCGCTGTGGAAGACGTTCCAGAGCCCGGACGATCGCAGCTATTCGCTGTACCGCTCACCGCGCGGCTCGACGACCGGCACCCGCAACAACGATCCCACGACGTGGGCGGCGTTCAACCTGCCGGACACGTTCAACATCGACGTGCAGATCTCGTACAACCTGACCAAGCTGACCAAGCAGAACATCGACATCATCGCGATGCTCTTCAACGTCCTGAACGTCTCGCCGCCGTTCGGCCTCGAAGGGCGCGACGGCCCCACCTTCGGCCAGGTCACCCGCCGCCCCGACAACTTCTTCTGCGAGTTCGTCGTCCGCTACCGCTACTAAGAAAAGGGGGCGCTGCCTACCCCCTCCGTCCGGCTGAGCGGCCGGAGCCTCCCCCCACCGCGCGCTTCCCGCGCGATTTTTTTCCTTCGGAGTCGGCTTTCCCGATGGGGAACTACTGCAGCGGCTCGGTTATCGGCAGAGCAGGCCGCCCCGCAGCCCGCTGCCGTCCCCATCCCTTTGCTACCGCCAAAAGTCCTTGATCGGCGCGATGTCGAGCCGCTTGAGGCGGGTTCCATCCGCCAAGTTGAAAAACACCAGCTCGTTGAGCCGGCCGCGCGAGTGGACGATGGACTCCGGCACTTGGAGCTCCAGCCACTCCAGTGGCAGCGCCGCCCCCTTGGCATCCGTCGGCGCATCGGCCGGCGTGTGCGCTTGCAGAGTCAGCGGCACGCCGTTCCAAGACGCCTTGACCGCGGCGCCTTGACCGCGCAGATCCCCGGAGAGAAAAAGCTTCAGCGGCTCACGCGCCACAAGCGGCACTACGATCCGCACCTGCGGCTCGACGGCCACCATTCCGCCGGGAAACGGCGGACGGTCGTCCCGCTTCTTGCCCTCGACGACGTACCACTGCGGATCGGCGAAGCCAAAGCCGCGCGAGATAAGCACCGAGCGCACCTTCCAGTCGCGCTCCAGCATGTAACTGCCGAGCAGCCCCTCTGCATGGGCCAGCGGCATGCGGTAGCGTAGCGCGTAAAAAGCGTTCACCGGCTGCATGAACGGATACCCGCTGCGATCGAGAAAACGCACCACGGCCGCCGGCGCGCCCGCCCACTGCGCCCACATCGCCGCCGGATACGCTCCCGCCGCCGCCGACTTTACGCGCCGCGTCCGCACAAGCTCCATCAGCACGACGTTCCAGAACATGAAGAAGGCGACCGCGATCACTACCGCCCGCCGCGCCCAGTACCGCGCGCGCGTCCCGGCCACCGCTGCCGCCGCCGCATACGCTCCGCCGAGCCCTAGCGCGACGATCCCCGCCGAATCGGTGTAGCGCCGCGGCCCGTACGCCCAGCTCCCGTGGTAGTCCCAGACCGAGCCGTTCAGCCACAGCTCCAGCGCGAACACGAGACCGAGCCGAAAGACCAAGCCATGGAGCCGCTGCCGCACCAGCAGCAGCCCCGGCACCGCCACGTAGAGCACCGGCACCCAGGGGAACAGACCGGCGCGCATGGAGAACAGCGATTCGACGATCGCGGGATTCCACCAGATGAAGTGGCCGGGCTCCTGCGGCGGACGCAGCGTGCCGTAGTAGTGCCGCCACAACAGAAGCTGCGGCGAATAGACTAGGAGGGCGGCAACCAGAAACAGCGCGCCGCCCAGAATCGTGCGGCTCAGGCGTTGCCAGTCCCCGCGGCGAAGTGCGGCGGCAAGCTCGGTCAGCGCATCCAGTGCCGGCAGCAGGAACCACAGCCCCTCCTGCTGCCGCATCAGCATCGCCAGCCCGCCGAGCGCCCCGAGCGCCGCCCACCGCCGCAGCGGCATGCCGTCGGCACTGCGCCAGGCGTCCCAGCGCTCGACCAGAAGTGCGACGCTGAAAAACGCGCAGGCGTGCTGATACAAAGGCTGGGTGATGAGATAGAACGCAAGCGGCGTCGCCACCGCCGCCCCGACCACGCCAAAGCGCGCCGCCGCCAGCCCGAGCTTGCGCCGCACAAACACAAACGTCAGCCGCAGCCCGAGCAGCCCCGCGGCCAGCGAGCCGAGCCCCGCCATGAAAAAATCCGACTCTTCGCGCCCGGTAAACGGCTGCGCATGCAGCGCCGGCACCAGCAGCCGCAGCACCGCCTCGAGCCCGGGCACCGCCACGAGCTTATCCAGAAGCAGCCCAAGCAGGTACGTCGGCGTCCAGATGAGCGCCGGTCCGAGCGGACAGCTGTTGGCGACAAGTCCGCTGCGCTCGCGCCCGAATACTCCCGCCCACTCCGGAGCCGCCGCCGCCAGATCCACCGAGTGATGCAGGATCACCCCCGGCAGCATCATGAAGCCGAAGAACCCGTCTCCGGACGCCTTGCCCTGAAAGATGCCGCGCGTGGCGCGGTAATAGACGAGCAGCGCCACCGCCAGCAGCAAAAGGACCGCGTCGCCGCCGGTAAACATCCGGCCGAGCCGTCGCAAAAGTCCGGGCCGGGGGCGGGGCAAAGTGGCCAGCGCGTCGCTTGCTTCGTCGCGCACTTCGTCGCTCACTTCGTCGCTCACTTCGTCGCTCACTTCGTCGCTCACTTGGTCGCTCACTTGGTCGCTTGCTTCGTCGGGCTAAGCGCCCAGCATAACCAGGTCCTTCCCTTGACTCCACGGGATTGTGCCGATAGTGTCGGCGACATGGCTGTCGAGTCTCAGAGGGAGCGGAAGCGGCTCCGGGTGGTGGCGATCATCCCGTCCTTGAACGTCGGAGCCGAGATCGTGGACCGGGTGCTGCGCCGGGTTCCGCGGCAGCTGGTCGATGAGATGCTGGTGGTCGATGACGGCTCGACCGACGACACCGCCGAAAAGTCGCGCGCCGCCGGGGCCACCGTGGTCAGCCACGAACACAACCGCGGCGTCGGCGCGGCGATCCGCACCGGTCTTTACTACGCGCAGGCGCACGGCTACGACGCGGTGGTGATCCTCAACGCCATCGGGAAGTTCGATCCGGCGGGCATCGGCGTGCTGCTCGAGCCGCTGCAGGATGGGACGGCGGACCTGGCGCAGGGCTCGCGATTTCTGCCGGGCGGGAGCTTCACCCGGATGCCGATGAAGCGGCAGCTCGGGACGCGGGCGTATTCGGCGCTGTTCTCGCTGCTGCTGGGCAAGTGGGTGACCGATGCGACATCGGGAATCCGCGCCTTCCGCTGTTCGATCTTGAACACGCCGGGGCTTGATATCGCGCAGCCGTGGCTCGACCGCTATGAGCTGGAGCCGAGATCGGAAGAGCACACGTCTGAACTCCAGTCACGCCAATGTATCTCG
>CALFML010000372.1 GCA_937879845.1 uncultured Myxococcales bacterium | reverse complement strand
GCTCTCGGCATAATGCCAGGCCATCACATCGATGCCCCTGCCCGTCCATCTGGGCGGCTCTTCCGTCAGACTGACCGGCGCCTTGGCATCGAACACGGCGATGGCGATGGTGAGCGCCGCGAGATCCTGTGGCGCGTACTGCTCCTGCAGCCGCGCGCCACGCGGCTCGCGCAGGTAGTGGTCCGCGGCCTGCTGCAACGCCTGCAGGCGGGCTTCGGTGAGCGCCGGCGAGAGAGAACGCGCCCGAAGATCGAAATAGAGCAGCACCGCCGCGGTGGCAAAGGCGAAAAAGAAAGCGTACTGCCACAAGGCAATAGGCTGCGAAAACGGCAGCAACGCCTCCAGCAAAAACCAGAACAGCGCGCCGATCAGGGCTTCAAGCGCGAAGACAGCAGCCACACCCTGCCAGTAACTCCATTTGATCAGCACCGGCCGCATGGCACAGGTCGCCAGCAGCGAGAGAATCATCACCGGTTGCGCCACCACCGATATCAGCAGGAATTGCTGCCATAAGTCGCGCCCGTCGCTGCGCACCACGGCGGCGGCGATGCACAGCAGCTGCTCCCAGCGCTTCATCTCGACCAGGAAGAACTTCGACAGGGCCGCGGCGAGCAGCTCTTCCGATCGCGCATCTGTCTGATCGCAAATATCAATGAGACCGCCAAAGCTCGGGGCGTGTTCCAGCGCGATCACGCGACCCAGGCCCCACGTCAAAGCTTGCAGCGGGTGCAGGAGCGGATCGGAGCTTCCTATGGAGACCGCGCTCCTAGTCAGCAGCCAGAGCGGCGCGGTCATCGCCAGGTCTGCCAAAGACTGCACGAGCGTCAAGGTCAGCGCCAGCCCGCGCGGCAGCTCTGGATGCGGGTTCAACGGAACTTCGTCCAAAGCAAGCAAGGACAGAACGCCGCGCAGCTCGCCGGCGGCACCGAGCGTCCGGCGCAGCCGGGCGGTGAGCGCTGCGCGGTCGCAGTCGCCCTCGGTCAGCACCTCCGGCACGACCGTCGCCCCGGATTGCTGCAGGACCCGGCGGGCCGTGTCTAAAAGACCGTCCTCCGCACTCTCGCTCGATGACACGAGTAGCCAATTGCCAGCGAGGCTCGGGCTCGCGCTCGCCGCTTGCGGCACCCAGACGACGCGGTAGCGCCACGTGTCCAGGGTCCGTTCTTCATCCGTACGCCGGTGCCAGATGGACAAGGAAGGCAGCAGCGTCGCCACCGCCGCGCGCAGGGTCTCATCTTCGAGCTGCAGCGAACGGAAAAGCGCCGCGGCATCGCCCTTGTCCACCGCCGACCAGAAGGACTGATCCAAGGCCGTGGCAGAAGCTGCGCCAGAAGGCGGAGTCGGGGGCGCTTGCAGCCAGAAGCGCTGGCGCGCAAAGGGATAATTAGGCAGCTGGACCAGGCGTCCCTTTGTCCCCATGATGCTGGGCCAGTCGAGGCTCTGACCGCAGACGGCCAGGGTCGCCGCGGCGTGAAGCAGAGACGGAGCCCCATTGAAGTCATGAGACAGGCTTGGGACATAGGTCCCGGCTTCCTCAAGGACCTCTTCGATCACGGCCGACAGCTTGGGCTGCGGGCTCAGCTCCAGACAAGCCAAGGGGCTGCGGGACTTGAGCGACAACAGCGCCGAATGCAGCTGGGAAGGCTGGCGGAGGTTGCGCGCCCAGTAGGCGCCATCGAGCTCAGGCCCCTGCACCGGCGACCCGATGACGGATGAGATCATTGGCAGCTGGCTGAGCTGGGGGACGATACCGGCCAGCGCGGCTGTCAGCTCCGGAACGACCGGGTCGACATAAGGACAGTGGGAGGCATAGCCCACGGCCAGCTGGTGCGCGAAGATGCCGTCGCCATGAAGCTGCGACAGGAGTTCCGCAAGGGCCTGCGTCTGACCGGCGACGGAAGTGAAAGAGGGGCTGTAGATGCCGGAGATGAACAGACGATCGGCGTAGGGAGCGAGCCGCTGCTGGAGAAGCGCCGCCGGAAGGCCGATGGTTGCCATGGAGCCAGTACACAGATGGCGGTGAAGCAGCGAGGAACGGATGGCGACGACCTGCGCCGCGTCGGACAGAGACAGCGCGCCGGCGACGAAGGCGGCGGCGATCTCGCCCTGGCTGAGGCCGATGACGGCCGCCGGGGCGACCCCCCAGGACTGCCACAGCCGGGCCAAAGCGATGGAGAAGGCGAACATTGCCGGCTGACGGACGTCGACCCGAGAGAAGAAGTCCGGTTCTGGGGCCGCATCGGCGAACAAGAGCTCGCGCAGGGAAAAATGAGTAAACGGCGCAAGGGCGGCGGAGATCTCGTCGAGACACGCGGCGAAAGCGGGCCACTGGCGATAGAGCGAGCGCGTCAGGTCGAGCGGGAAGCAGCCAAAGCCCGGAAAGACAAACACGACGCCGAGCTCAGAAGCGGCAATGGATTGAACGCAGTGTTCATCCGCCATGCCGCGGGAAAGAGACCGAAGGGAACACTGCGCTTGCTCCGCCGAGCCGGCAAAAACAGCCGCGCGCTGAGGGAGCAGGGAGCGGCGGGAGCTGAGGGTAAGGCTGACATCGGTAAGAGAGGTCCAAGGATGTGCGTGGAGATAGTCAGCCAAGAGAGAGGCGGAAGAGCGAAGCGCGGCAAGATCGCGCCCGGATAACAGGAGCGGAACCACAGATAGGGACGGAGGCGATGGTGCGGAAGCAGCCGGCGGAGGGAGCGGCGGCGCTTCCTCTAGGATCAAGTGGGCGTTGGTGCCGCTGATGCCGAAAGAAGAGACGGCGGCGCGGCGCGGACGCGAGGACGGGAGCCAGGGTCTGGGGTGTTGAAGCAGCTGCAGCCCGCCAGTGCTCCAGTCGATGTGCGGAGAGGGGGAGTCGGCATGAAGGGTCTTGGGAAGCAGACCGTGCTGGAGTGAAAGGACCAGCTTGATGACGCTCAAGGCGCCGGCAGCGGCCTGAGTATGGCCGATATTGCTCTTGAGCGAGCCGAGTAGGAGCGGATGAAGGGGACTGCGGTCGCTGCCATACGTGGCAAGAAGCGCCTGCGCTTCGATGGGGTCGCCCAGGGAGGTGCCGGTGCCGTGGGCTTCGACGGCATCGACGTCGGCGGCGACCAGGCCGGCGGAGGACAGCGCATCGCGGATGAGATTCTGCTGCGCCGGGCCGTTGGGAGCGGTGAGTCCCTGGCTGCGGCCGTCCTGATTTACGGCGGAGCCGCGGATCACGGCGAGAACGGGGTGGCCAAGGCGCGTCGCATCGGACAGGCGCATGAGCAGCAGCAGTCCGGCGCCCTCGGCCCAGCCCACGCCATCGGCAAGGTGGGAGAACGACTTGCAGCGGCCGTCCGGAGCCATGCCGCGCAAGCGGCTGAACTCCACGAAGGCGGAGGGCGACGGCATGAGGGTCACGCCGCCGGCCAAGGCGTAGTCGGACTCGCGGGAGAGGAGGGAGCGGGCGGCCAGATGGAGGCATACAAGAGAAGAGGAACACGCGGTATCAATGGTGAGCGCCGGACCGTGCAGGCCTAGGGTGTAGGAGATGCGGCCGGAAGCGGTGCTGGGCATGTTGCCGGTGCTGACATAGCCATCGAGGGCCGCCGGAGAGGCGAACAGAGGCGCCGCATAGGCGCTGCTCCAAGCGCCGATGAACACGCCGGTGCGGGTGCCGGCGAGGGACGCCGGAGGAATGCCGGCGTTTTCCAGCGTCTCCCAGGAGAGCTCTAGGAGCAGGCGCTGCTGCGGGTCCAGGGAGAGCGCTTCCCGGTGCGAGATGGAGAAAAATGCCGGGTCGAACAAGTCGATGTTGGCGAGGAATCCGCCGTGGCGGACGTACGTGGTGCCGGGAGAATCCGGATCGGGATTGAATAGAGACGCCAGATCCCAGCCGCGGTCGGAAGGGAAAGCAGAGATGGCATCGCGGGAGTGAACCAGGAGATCCCAAAGGTGCGCAGGCGAGAGCACGCCGCCGGGAGCGCGGCAGGCCATGGCGACGATCGCGATGGGCTCCGCCGCGGCGCTCCGGTCCGCCGTCGGTCCTTGGGCCCGCGCCGCCGGCGCCGGATCTTGCAGCTGCAGGCGGTCCTGCAAAAGGTGCTTGGTCAGGGCTTGCACCGTCGGATAGTCAAACAGCACGGTGGCCGGCAGGCGCAGTCCGAGCAGCGCTTCCAGGCGGTTGCGCAGCTTCACCGCCATCATGGAGTCCATGCCCCATTCCTGCAGCGGCTGATCCGGTCGCAGCGCCGCAGCATCGGGCAGGCGCAGCAGGGAGGCCACTTCTTGGCGCACGACCTCCAGCAGCTTCGGCGCGCGTTCCTTGGCCGCAAGCGCCTGAAGCTGCGGCACAAGTCCGCTGGCGGCCCCTTTTTCCGCTGCGCGCTTGGGGCGGGAGCCGGCTAGAGATCCCAGCAGCGGTGACAGCTCGCCGGCCAAAGCAAGCTTGGGCAAGGCGCCTTTGTCCAAGCCCACCGGCGCAAGCAGCGCCTCTGGGCGCGCAAGGGCGCGATCGAGCAGCTCCACCGCCTGAACGGGCGGCAGCGGTACGATTCCTTGCTCGCGGATCCGCTGCTGCAGCGGCGCCGCTAGCTGCGCCGCCATTCCCAGCTCGGCCCAGCTGCCCCAGGCCAGGGCCTTCGCCGGCAGCCCGCTGGTCTGTCGGAACGCGCACAGGGCATCGACGAAGGTATTGGCGGCCGCATACGCGGCCTGCCCGGCGCTGCCCAGGAGTCCCGCGACCGAGGAGAAAACCACGAAGGCGGATAGCGGCAGCTGCAGCGTCGCCCGATGGAGGTTCCAGGCGCCGAGCGCCTTGGCGGCGAACACCGCCGCGACGCGCGCCGGGGTGAGAGCCGTAAGGACCCCGTCATCCAGCACCGCGGCGCAGTGAAACACGGCCGCGAGCGGATGCGCTGGATCGATCTGCTCGATCAGCCGCTGCACGGCCTGGGAATCTGTGACATCACAAGCGGCGATGGTGGGATTGCAGCCGAGCGCCTTCAGCTCGGCGGCCAGCTCTTCGACCCGCGGGGTCTGCGGCCCCTGCCGCGAGATGAGTATGAGGTGATTTTGCCGGTGCGCCCGCGCGAGGTGGCGCGCAACCTCAGCCCCTAGACCGCGGGTGCCTCCGGTGATTAGGACCGTCCCTTGCGGATGGATCCCCCGCTCCGCGCGGGGCTCAGCTTTGGCAGCGACTGCCGGCACGGAACACGGGAGCAGACTTGGCGCGTAGCGGATTCCGCCGCGCAGAGCCGCTTCGCCCTCATCCTGCGCCGCCAGCGCCGGCAGCAGTGCGGCCTTGGACGCAGGCGCGGCATCGACATCGAGCAGCATCCACCCGCGGGCCGGATATTCGGCGCGGGCGCTTCGCAAAAGTCCCCAGAGTCCGGCCTGCCAGAACCCGCGCGGCACTTCTCCCGGTTGCACCGCGAGCGCTTCTTGGGTCAAAATAATGAAGCGGCTGTCCGCCAGCGAGTCGTCTTGGAGCAGGAGCTGCAGCTCGGCGAGGAGCTCTGCGACCGCTAGCTGCGCCGCGGCGGCCGGATCTCCGGTCGGCTCCGCGGGCATTACCCGGACGATCCGGCGCGGTTTAGCCGCTCCGGCGGCCACCGCCTTGGTAAGGGCTGACACGCTCGGATAGCGCTCAACCGGAATGCCAGCTGCGGCGAGCTGCGGCATGAGCCCGCGGCTGACCTCTAGCGCACCCACTACGGCCCAGGCTTCCATGGGCAACGTCTGCTGCGGCAGCGGGCGCTCCAGCCAGCGTACGCCGTACAGATTCTCGCCTCCTCCGGCCGCCGCCTCGCGGCGCAGCTCCGCCGAGACCGGCCGGGCGCGCAGCCGCTCCACCTCTGCTACCAGCCCGCCATCGCGTCCATGAAGCGTCAGCTTCGCTTCCCATCCGTCATCAGCCGCCTTTTGCAGCTGCGTCGTCACCCGCAGCTGCCGGGCCGCGGGAACATATACCGTCATGCCCTCGAACTCAAAGGGCAGTATCGCGGCATGCTCGGCGAGCATTCTGAACGCCACCGTATGCATCGCCGCGTCGAGGAGCGCCGGATGCAGCCGATAGTCCGCGACAGAGATATCTTCCGGAAGCTCGACCTCCCCGTAAAGCGTCTCGTCTTGCTGATACAGGCGCTTCAGGCCGCGGAAGCTCGGACCGTAGTTATATCCCAGTCGATTTAATTCTTCATAAAGTCCGCCAAGCTCCGCGGCTTTGGCGCCCTCTGGCGGCCAAGCGGTTTTTTGCGGCGCCGCGGAAGCGGTCCGCGCGGCCGGCTGCACGATGCCCAAGGCGTGCTGGATCCACGGAGCCTCCGGCTCTGCGTCCGCCTCGCAGCTGTGTATCGCGAAGGCCCGCTGTCCGTTTTCCTGCGCCGGCTCCACTGTGATTTGCAGACGGAGGGCCTTGCCGGGCGTAAGCTGCAGCGGGGTCTCGATGGCCACTGTCGCCAGCTCGGGCGCACCAATGCGCTGGCCGGCGGATAACGCCAGCTCGACAAAGGCGCTGCCGGGCAGCAGCACGTGTCCGAAAACCGCATGGTCGCGCAAGTAGGGCTGCGCATCCAAGTCGAGGCGCCCGGTGAACATATAAGCGCCGTCCGGCCGCGATGTCGCGCTCCCCAGAAGGGGATGCGCCAAGGTCTCAAGGCCCAGGCTTTCGGCATCCAGGGCGGGGCGTGAAGTCGTCTCTAGCCAGTAGCGCTGGCGCTGGAAGGGATAGCTCGGTAGGTCAACCAGATATCCTTTGATGCCAAGTGCGGTCCCCAGATCCACCGATGGCGACGGCGATGGCCCGCGCACCACCCGCTCCGCGGCCGACCGCACCTGCTGCGCCATGGGGTTTTGCCGATGGCCGAAGCCGCCGGCCGCCGCTCCTTCGTTCGGGGCGGCCGCACAAACGCAGTGTTCATCCGGCTCCCCTAGCGAGAGGGCGCGCAGCGATGAAACAGCTTGGGAGAGGCTGCCCGCGAGCACCACGGCGCGATGCGAGAAGCAAGCGCGCAGGGAGCAGAGCGTGAACGAGACCGCGGACAGCTCCAGGGTCGGGTGCCGCTGCAGGTGGTCGGCGAGACGCCCGGCGGCGGCGCGCAGGGCGGCCTCGTCCTTGCCGCTGACCAGGAGCGGCACGACCGGAAATGGCGACTGCTGGAGGGCATCCGGGTAAAGCGCCTGCCAGCGCACCGTGGCGCCTTGGGAATACAGCCTGGCCAGCGCGTCCAACATGGCGCCGCGCTCATCATGGCGGCGCATCGCGCTCAGCACCGAGCCAGCGATTCGGCGATGGCGGAGGTTGGCTTCCACCGCATGCTGGACCAGGGGATGCGGGCTGACCTCCAGAAACGTATCGAATCCCTGCGCGATAAGACAGTCGATGCCGGTGGAGAAAAATGCCTGATCGCCGAAGTTGCGCACCCAGTGGGCGGCATCGAAGCTTTCGCCGGGGGTGACGGCGCCGGTGACCTCAGAGACAATCGGAATCGTGCCGCGGCGCGGGGACACGCCGCCAAGGGCCGCCAGCAGCTCCGGGCGCAGCTCATCGGCGAGCGGGCAGTGCGGCGCCACATCCATATCGACCTTGCGGCAGTAGACTCCCTGCGCGCTCAGCCGGTCGAACAGCTCATCGAGAGCCGGCGGCTCGCCCGCCACCACCGTCGAATCCACGCTGTGGGCAATGGCGCAAAATACTCTCCCCGCGTACTCCTTTAGCGCCTCCGCGGTCTGCTCAAGGGAAAGTCCGACGACTCCCATCGCGCCCTGGCCGCGCTTGTTGGCGATGATGCGGCCGTAGGCGCAGATGGTGCGCATCGCATCTTCCAGACTCAGGACGCCGGCGACATGGGCGGCGGCGATTTCGCCGGTGCTATGGCCGATCACGCAAGCCGGCTCAATGCCGAAGGAGCGCCACAGGGCGCTGACGGCGATCTCGATGGCGATGATCGCGGGCAGACTGACTTCGATCTTGTGCAGCTGCGACTGCTCGCGCGGGACTGCCAGCTCGGCGACCAGCGACCAGCCGAGGAACTGCTCTATGTGGCGGCTGCAGGCCTCGATGGTGCTGCGGAACAGGGGTTGGGTCTGCCAGAGGGTCTGGCCCATTCCCCACCACTGCGCCCCTTGTCCGCCGAAGACAAAGACGACCCGCGGCGGATCCTCGGACGCGGCGCGCGGGGATGGCGCAGCCGGATCGCTTTTGGGAATCGAGAACCGGCGCAGCTGCCGTTCCAGATCGGAGTGGCTACGCGCCGTGAGCGCCAGGCGGTAGGCAGCGTTAGGCTCTTCCGCCGCCGCGGCCCGGCAAAACTGTCTGAGGGAGGTCGTGCTCTCCTGTTCCGCCAGCTGCTCGCAGAGCCGCTTCACTTTGTCAACCAGGGCGCCGGAGCTCGCGGCGGACAGGGCGAGGATCTCGGCTTGCGGCAGCCGCCACTCCTGCAGCACCGCGTGACTGTTGGTCCCGCCGAGACCAAAAGAGCTGATCCCCGCGGTCAGCAGCCGGTCCATCCGGGGCCACGGCTGCAGCTCGTTTTGTACCTGCAGGCGCAGCTCGGCGAACGGGATATGCGGGTTTGGCTGCGCATAGTTGAGGCTGGGCACCAGCAGGCGGTGCTTGATACACAGCGCAGTCTTGATAAGGCCGACGATTCCGGCGGCTCCCTCGAGATGGCCGACGTTGGTCTTGGCCGAGCCGATGCGCAGCGGTTCCACCGCGGAGCGTCCGGGCGCGAACACGGCGCCCAGGGCCTTTGCCTCCATCGGATCGCCAAGCGGCGTCCCGGTCCCATGCGCCTCGACATACTGCACGTCGGCGGGGTCGATGCCCGACTGCTGATAGGCGGTGCGCAGCAGGGCCTCCTGCGCCGCCGGATTCGGCGCGGTCAGTCCGTTGCTCGCGCCGTCATTGTTTACCGCATAGCCGCGGACCAAACAGTATATGGAATCCCCGTCCGCCAGCGCCTGCGACAAGCGCTTGAGCGCGATGACGCCGCCGCCTTCGCCGCGCACATAGCCGTTGGCGCGCGCGTCGAACGAATAACACCGGCCGTCGGGCGAGAGCGCGCCTAGGCTCGCGACCTCGACCATGCTCTCCGGATCGACCATCAGGTTGACGCCGCCGACCAGCACCAGAGTCGACTCCCCGCGCCGCAGGCTCTCACACCCCGCCTGCAGCGCCACGATCGACGACGAACAGGCCGAATCGATGGCCATGCTGGGACCCTGAAGGCCCAGACAATAGGAGATCCGGTTGGCGAGGATGCTGTACTGGTGGCCGGTCACCGTGTACTCGCTTATCGACTCGGCTCCGTCCCGGTGCAGGAGCGCGGAATAGTCGGCCCAGATCACGCCGACAAAGACGCCGGTGCGCGAGCCGACGAGGCTTTTGGGAACGATTCCCGCATCCTCCAGGGCTTCCCACGCAAGCTCCAGCATGAGCCGCTGCTGCGGATCTATGTAGCTGGCTTCACGCGGCGAGATACCGAAAAAAAGCGGATCGAATCGGTCGATGGAGTCAACAAATCCGCCGCGCGTAGTGTTGGTCTTCCCGGCGGCGCCGGGCGTCGGATCATAATAGTCTGCGGCCCGCCATCGCTCGGCCGGGATTTCGCTGATTGCATCCTGCCCGTTCCGCAGCAGCTGCCAAAATGCTGCTTTGTTCGGCGCCTTGGGAAGGCGGCAGGCCATACCGATGATTGCCAGCGGCTCCTGCTGCGCTGCGGGCGGCGCCGGAATCGCGGCAAAGCGGGCGCCAATAGGAACTTCCCCTGCCAGGTGGCGAGCCAAGCCGTCGATGGTGGGATACTCCCAGGCCAAGGTCGGCGACAGCTGGCGATCGAGCGCAAGCCCCAGCTCGGCGAGCATGCGGGCGGTTCCCAGGGAGTCGAGTCCGTAGCGAATGAAATTCTCATGAACGTCGATGTCGCCCGGCACCACTCCGCTCTGGCCTGCGACTCGATCAATCAGCCATGCTCGAATATCCTGCAGCATCATACTCATGTGCAATTCCTCAAGCTGATCGGTTCTGGCGGAAATCCACGGTGCTCAGTCGCGACCTCAACCCATAAAATATGAATGCTCAGTCGATCCGCGGCGGTCAGCGTTGCTGCAGCCGGTTGACGCGGCACCACCTATTTTCACTCCCAAGTGAGGATCCAAGGTGGTGTGTTCAGAGCTAGCCAGAGCACAGTCCCCCACCTGAACAGCATAGCACTTGCGCCGTCTAATCTGACGCAAAATCATCTACGGCGGCATCCGCGGCGGACACCGCCATTGGGAAAGTTTTTTCGCGCATGCCGCAGGTGCTAAAGCTTCATTTTTTCGATATCGGCGGCCATCGCGGCGGGCGCGACATGGGAATAGACCAAGGTCATGTCGAGCGAGCTGTGTCCGAGTAGCTCTTTGAGGGTCAGCACGCTGCCACCGTGCACCATGAAACAAGATGCGAAGGTGTGCCGCAGCGCGTGCCAGCCGCGCTGAAACGCGGGACAGCCGGCCGCTGCCAACAGATGGTTGATGCTGGCTTGCACGGGCTTGTGGATGCAGCACACAAGCGGCGCAGACGGTGGGCAGGCAGCCCGCCACCGCTCCAGCACGTGCGCGAGCGCCGAGGGAATCGGCAGCGTCCGCGGCTTGCCGCTCTTGGGCAGCGCCTTGAAGCTGCGGGCGACGGTCAGCCGCCGGCGGGGCAGATCGATATCGACCCAGCGCAGCCCGAAAATTTCGCCGCGGCGCAGACCGAGCCGCAGGCCGAGCGAGACGGCTACCCACTGGCACCACGCCTTGAGGTCCCCGCCGCGGGCCCGCTTCTCGACGTATGAGAGGAGCCGGGTCGCGGCCTCCGGCGTGAGGTGCTCGGTCGATTGATCGCGGCGCGGGAGCGGCAGCTTCGCCATCGGCGACTGCGCCAAGAGCTCCTGCCGCACGGCCCAGGTCAGAGCGGCTGCCAGCGGCCGCAGCACGGCCCGCACGCTGTTGGGCTTCAGGCGGCAGCTCAGACGATCGCGGGCCGCTTCGATGTCGCGGCGGCGCAGCTTGTGAATAAGAATCCGACCCACAAGCGGCAAGAGCGGGCGGAGGCTATAGGCCGCCGCACGCCGGTACGCCGCTTCATCCTTGACCCGCGGATGGGCCGACGCGATAAAGCGCTCGCACAGCTCGGCGACGGTCAGCCGCTCCGGCTCGGGCGCGACTCCGGCTGCCTCGCGCGCGACCCGCGCCTCAATCTGCTGCAGCATGCGCCGCGCCTCGGCATAGGTCGGCTGCTTGCTCGCCCGGACCTTGCGCTGACCATCGGCATCGTAGTAGCGCAGGTACCAGCCGATGAACCTGCCGTCCTTTTGGCGTTTGAGGATCTCGCCCATCTACGCCGCCTCTTGGACGCGTGATCCCGCTGGGATCCTGCGGCCGCGTGCGCGGGCCCGTCGGCCGCTTGGGAATTCGCGGGCAGCTGCGAGCCGCTTGACATGGCAAAGGCTTGATAGCGTTGAGCTATTTCCCGATCCCCATGACATCACCTGGATGTGGCTCCCGCGACCAACCCAGCGCCGCAACCGCCCGAGCCGCGGGCGGGCGTGATCCCGTTTCTGATCCCGGCATCACCCCGTGAAGGCCCGCTGATTTATCCAAGACTGCAGCACCTGGATGAAATCTTGCCGGTCGAGCCCCCGCACCCGCGCCTGCGGCCCGAGCAGGGTGCGGAGCCCCCGCGCCTCCACCGGCACGGCGTCGGCGCTGCTGAGCGAGACCCACTGCTCCTCCGGCAGCTTCGACCAAAACACGGTATAGCCGGCCGCGGTGTGACGCTGCTGCGTTGCGAGATCGAGGACGCGCTGGCGCCAGACCGCGGTCGGGATCTTATCCACGTGGACGCCGCAAGCGGCAATCGCCGCGGCGAAGTCGTCGCGATGGGGCTCCTGCTCCGCGACCAAGTTCACATCGATATTTGCCGGCTCGGCCCGGAGGACGACCTGCGCGATAAGATCGGCCACGTTATCGACGTGCTGATACATGAGCGGGGAGATGGTCTCGGGCACCGCGCCCAGAGACAGACAGCTGGCAAAGAGCGCAAAAAGGAAGTGCGGCTCCAGCGGCCGGGTTCCGTCTTGACTTGGCGGCGCAACCAGAAATCCGCAGCGGTAACATGCGGCCGGGAGCCCGCGCTGCCGCGCCAGTCCCACCACGCCTTCAGCCACCCACTTCGTCCAGCAGTAGCCGTGGTCGAAGGCGGGCTTGGGATAGCGGCTCGTGCCCTGTTCTTCGAATAGGAGCGCCGGATCGGACACGCCCAGGGGATAAACGGCCAGGGAAGAGATGTGGTGAAAGCGCTTGGTCCTGCCGCTCGTGGCAAACTCCAGGGCGCGGATCGTTCCCTCGACATTGGCGGCGGCCAGCAGCGAGTATTGGCTCTGCCAGTCAATCTCGGCCGCCGCATGGACGATGGTGCCGACTTCTTCGGACAGGCGCTGGTACTGCGGCGCCGGCATCCCCAAGCGCGGCAGCCGGATGTCGCCAGGCACGACCGCAATCCGATTCAGCGATTGAGCATCGCTGATGCCAAGCTCCGCCAGGGCCCCATGCATGCGGGCGCGGGCGGCGGCTTCATCTTTTCCCCGGACCAGACAGACAAGCGGAACGTCGCTCCGCCGCAAGAGGCTGGCCACCACGTGCCGCCCGAGCAGCCCGGTTGCCCCCGTGATGAGGATTGCCTCGCTCTGCGGATTCCCCGTGTAGGCGCCTGGAGGAGTGATATGGGCGGGCAGCCGAACGTGCTGCCATCCGTCGAACGCCGGGGGCGACTTTGCGATCATCGGCTCCATCCCCGGCCCCGCTGCGCCCGGATCGAGACCACGGGCAATGCAGCCGAGGATAAAGCCGGCCATATCGCGCGCCGTCGGATAGTCAAAGGTCAAGGTCGCCGGGAGGGAGACGCCGACCAGGGCGCCCAGCCGATTGCGCGTCTCGATCGCCGTCAAGGAGTCCAGACCCAGATCTCTAAGCGCCTGATCCGGCGGCACCGCTGCGGCGGCCGGCAGCTGCAAGATGGCTGCGACCTCCCGCTGAATCACCGCGAGCAGCTCTTGTTCCCGCTGCGGCCCTGGGAGTGCACGCAAGCGCTCCATGACTCTGCTCGCGCTGCCCTCCACGTCTTCCGGCGCTCGCTTGGCGGCAGCGCTCGCCGACGGTTGCGAGGTCTGCTCGCCTCCCAGGGCATGCAGGACAGAGGCCGTTCCCACCGGGCGCACCTTCACGCGGCCCACTTCCGCGATGAGCTCTCCATTTTCCCCGTACAGCTTCAGCTGCGCTTCCCAGCCGCTGCTGACTTCTTGCACCCGCGCCTGCACCCGCAGCAGCGTCACCCCTGCGACATGTACGGCCACTGCTTCCAGGGCGAAGGGCAGCATCAGCTCGCTCGTCGACTGCGTCGCCGCCCACAGGGTGTGCAGCACGGAATCGAGCAGCGCCGGATGCAGCTTATATTGGCCAGCCTGCAGATCGTGGGGCAGCTTAGCCATGCCGTAAAGCACCGCCCCTTGCTTGTAGACCTCTTGGAGCCCGCGGAAGCCGGGGCCGTATTTGTACCCGAGCGCCTCCAGTCGTTCGTACAGACCGCCGATATTCACGGCCTCCGCGTCCGATGGCGGCCAGCTGGGTGACTCACCCGGTGCCGCGGATTGCGACAGCGTCCTTTGCAGAGCGCCGGAGGCGTGTTGTATCCAGGTCGTTTCAGCCGCTCCGGCCGGTTGACTGTGGATAGTGAATGCGCGCTTTTCGCCTTCCGCTTCCGGACCAACCATGAGCTGCAGCCGCACGTCGCCGCGGCTAGGAAGGATAAGCGGCTTCTCGATCAAAAGGTTCGCCAGCTCCGTCGTTCCCAATCGCTGGCCGGCGGCAAGCGCCAGCTCCACGAAGGCGCTGCCGGGAAACAGGACTTGACCCAAGACGCCATGGTCGCGGAGGAAGGAATGCTCCGTCAGATTCACGCGGGCGGTAAACAGGTGAGAGCCGTCGGGCAGCGAAGTTGCGCCGCCCAGAAGCGGGTGCTGGATTCGATCGAGCCCCAGCTTCTCGGCGACATTTGCGCTCGGCGGGGCTTGCTCCAGCCAGAACCGCTGGCGCCGGAACGGATAGGTGGGCAGCTCCACGAACGTCCCCGTACGGTCGAGCACCGCTTGCCAGTCCACTGCCTGGCCGCGCATCGCCCGCGCCACGGCCGCGCGCACAAGCTCCATGCTGCTTCCGGACTGACTCTCGGCCACCCGGCTATCCAAAGCTGCGCCCGGCCGCACCAGGTGTTCATCCGGCCGGCCTTGGGCCAAAGCGTTAAGCGATGCGACGGCTTGCGTCACACTCCGGACCAGCACCGCGGCGCGGCACGCCAGCTGGGAGCGGCACGCACGGAGGGTGAAAGAGACATCGAAGAGGCACAGCTCGGGATGGAGGCGCAAGTGTTCCGCCAGCTGGCTGGCGGCGGCGCGCAGGGCGCCCTCGTCCGCTCCGGAGAGGAGCAGCGGTACGACCTCGGACTCGCTGCTGTCTTCCTCGGTGCAGACCTCGGCCCGTCCCTCCGGTGCTTCTTCCAGAATCAGATGCGCGTTGGTTCCGCTGGCTCCGAATGCCGACACGCCGGCCCGCCGCGGATGTCCGGTCTGCGACCAGGGCTGCTCTCGCTGCAAGAGCCGTATCTGCTTGGAGCTCCAGTCGATGAGCCGGCTGGGAGTTTGCGCGTGCAGCGTTCTTGGCAAGAGCTTGTGCTTCATCGAAAGCAACATCTTGATGACTCCCATCACCCCAGCGGCCGACTGCGTGTGGCCGATGTTGCTCTTGATGCTGCCTAACCATAAGGGTCGATCCGGGCTATGCGCCTGCCCATAGGTGGCAAGCAAGGACTGCGCCTCCAGTGAATCGCCCAGGGGTGTGCCGGTGGCCTGGGCTTCCACGACATCGACGGCGGAAGGCGGCAGCCCGGCGGACTGCAGCGCGTCGCGGATGACCTGCTGCTGCGCCAGACCGCTCGGAGCGGTCAGTCCCTGGCTGCGCCCGTCCTGATTCACCGCGCTGCCGCGGATGAGCCCCAGCACCGGATGCGCGAGCCGCTGCGCATCGGCGAGCCGCTCCAGCACCAGCATGCCGCAGCCTTCGCTCCAGCCCGCGCCGTCGGCGCTGTCCGAAAACGACTTGCACCGGCCATCCGCCGCGAGCCCGCGCACCCGGCTGAACTCGACGATGCCCGCCGGCGTGGTCATCACCGTTACGCCGCCGGCCAGTGCCAGGTCGCACTCGCCGCTGCGCAGCGCCTGGCAGGCCAGATGCAAGCTGACTAGCGAGGAAGAGCAGGCGGTGTCCACCGTGACCGCCGGTCCCTGCAATCCCAGCGTGTAGGCGATGCGGCCCGACGCCACGCTGGGCATGTTGCCGGTGTGGACGTAGCCTTCCAGATCCTCCAGCCGCTGGCTCATGCGGGCCTGATACCCGCTGTCGGCGATGCCGACAAAGACGCTGCTGCGCGAGCCGGAGAGCGAAAGCGGCGGAATCCCCGCTCGCTCCAGAGCTTCCCAGCTCACTTCCAAAAGCAGGCGCTGTTGCGGGTCCATGCGCACCGCTTCGCGCGGCGAGATGCCGAAAAACGCCGCATCGAATCGATCGATGCCGTCTAGGAATCCGCCTCCTTTGGCATAGGTCTTACCTGCCGCATCGGGATCGGGATCGTACAAGTTCTCAAGGTCCCAGCCGCGGTCCGTAGGAAACGGAGAGATTACATCCTGCTCCGATTCGATAAGCTGCCACAGCTGCTGCGGCGAAGTGACTCCCCCCGGCGCGCGGCAGGCCATGGCGACGATCGCGATCGGCTCGCTCTGCGTCGGACTCTGCGCTGCCGGAGCGCTGGCGGAAGGGGTCGGCGCGGGCTCGGACAGCTGCAGCCGCTCATGAAGCAGATGCCGGGACACGGCGAGCACGGTGGGATAGTCGAACAGCATGGTCGCGGGCAGCCGCATGCCGAACAGCGCGCCCAGCCGGTTGCGAATCTCCACCGCCATGATGGAGTCAAGTCCCAGCTCGCGCAGCGGCTGATCCAGGCGCAGCGCTGCCGCATCCCGCAGCCGCAGCACCTTCGCCACCTCGGCGCGGACCACCTGCTGCATCGCCTGCTCGCGCTCTGCGGACGGGAGCGCCGCCAGCCGCCCATGCAGCCCGGACTCGTCGGTCGGCTTCGGTTCGCGCTGGAGCGACTGCTCGGCTGCCTGCCGGGCCTCTGGAATCAACTCCAGCAGCGGCCGCGGTCGAGCCGAGGCATACGCGGGCGCGAACCGGCTCCAGTCCATATCGGCGATCACCGTGTTGCTTTCATGGCGGCGCATCGCATCATCCATCGCCGCCAGCGCCCGCTCCGGCGCCATGAGCTTCAGTCCGCGGCGCGCCAGCTGCGGCGCAATCTCCGGGAGCGCCGCCCGGCCGACCGCGCTCCATCCACCCCACCCGATGGACAGCGCGCTGTGCCCTTGCGCCATGCGGTGCCGCGCCAGCGCGTCCAGATAGGCGTTGCCGGCAACGTACGCCGCCTGCGTTCCCACTCCCCAGATTCCGGCGACGCTGCCGAAGCAGACAAAGGCATCCAACCGGCGGTCCTTGAAATAGGTATGCAAGGCGCGTGCGCCGGCTACCTTGGCGCCTAGCTCGCGGGCCAGCTCTTCATCGGTCAGGTTCACGATCGGCGTCCAGCTGACATTCCCGGCGATATGGAACACCGCTGTAATCGGCGGCCCTGAGCGCTCCGCTTCCGCCAGCATCGCCGCCACGCTTGCCCCTTGCCGCAGATCACAAGCGACCACGCGCGGTCTTCCGCCATGGGCAACAAGCTCCTGCTGGAGCCCCTCTGCCTCCGGTGCCGACGGTCCTTGGCGCGAGACCAGCAGCAGCTCCTTTTGGCCGTGGTTTGCCGCCAGGTGGCGGGCCACCGCCGCGCCAAGGCCGCCGGCTTCGATGTACCTGTCATCGAGGGCTCCATCGCTGAAGCGCCTAAGGACGGATTCCTCTTCGTGTACGAAACTCTCGATCGCGACGCTTTCCCTGAACTCGGACGGCGCATCATTCTCATGGATGTTGATCGCGGAAAGCTCATGAGCGGTCGCCGCGAAAGTCTGGTCACCGACGTCTACGGACTGGCGTTCCCGCCGAACATCTCCACACCGACCGGCTACGGTGCCG
>CALFML010000371.1 GCA_937879845.1 uncultured Myxococcales bacterium | reverse complement strand
CCGAGGTCACTTTGGCCAGCTGATCCTTGGTCTGCTCCAGCGCCTCTTTCGAGGGATCGCAGCCACCAAACAGCGTCATGCCGAGCGCCAGCGCCACAGCCGACTTCGAAACCTGAGAGAGTAAGTTCATCGTGTTCTCCTTCGTAGGGCGGATGTTTGCGGGCCGGCTGTGCCGGCTCCTCTTTCCAATACTATGGTCTATGCCACTAGCACGTTCTACGCCAATTGCCAAAATCTTCCGAGCCGTGCCATTTCAGGGGCTTGCGCTGGCTGATTTGCCGCGTCCGCCAAGCTAGCCGGCCGGTAAAAAGGGAAGCGCTTAGTACACCCTTTCGTGAGGGAGGTGCTCCCGCGGCGATCTGAAATAATAGAACGGGGAATAGGACAAAAAATTCGAGACTCGGCTCGTGTATATGCAGGCGTAGTCTTCGACCTGCTCGCCAAGGCGCGAGTTCTCATTGCCGGCTTTGAACAGCGGTCCCCAAAAGGGGTTAAAGACATGCTCGATATCGAGCTCTAGGCGCTCGATCTCTTCATCGGTCAGGCGGCCGGCTTCGTGCAGCTCGGCGAGGCGCCGAGAAAGCTCCGCCGCCGCCGCCTGCCGCGTCGCCGCCGCGGACGAGCCGGCGCTCGGCGGCGCCGCCGGATCCGGCGCTTTGGCCGCATCATCGAGCTCGATCTGCAACAGCCGCTGCTGGAGCAGCTGCTGGTAGCGCTCTTCGGCATCGATGCGGTTGCGCCGCCGCTCCAAGACTTCCAGCTGCTGCAGCGGCTCCTCGACCCGGCTGTGGTGCAGGAGCTCCTGCTCCATCTCCTGAATGATCATCGCCGTCCGCCAGACCGAGGCGCGCTTGGCGCGATACATGTCGCCGTAAATGTGATCGCCGACATACAAAACCCGATCGCCGCGCAGCCCGAGCAGCTCATCCACCGCGCCGACATTGCCGCCTTGGTACAAGCCGATAGGTGAGCGCATACCCCTCACCTGTGCGCCCGCGCCCACCGCCGGCTGACACGGCAGCCCCCCTTCGTCCAGCGCCAAAAGCGGCGGCTGCTCGGCGAAAAACTTCGGCTTTCTGGCATCGACCACGATGACGTCGAAGTAGCTCCGCCACGACGGGTAATCCGGCAGCCGCTGATCGAGCAGGAACGACATCACGGCGCAGGTGTAGTCGTAGCCGCTGTTGGTCAAAAGAAACAACCGCTTGCCCGCCGAGCGGAAGCGGTGCAGCGTCAGCGGCAGCTCGGGATCGCGCTGGATGAAGCTCGGCATGTCGGCTTTGATGATCCGCTTTATCGACTCATCGCGGTGCGCTTCGTCGATGCACTCACGGATGTCCTTCCATAGCTGACTGTAACGCGCGGCCCGCGCCTTGGGTGCAAGGAGCATGAACTGGGGATCGGCATCGAAGTAATCGATCGCCCGCGCGTACAGCACGGCTTCCGGCAGCGCGAACAGGGTATCTATGTAGGCCCAGCGCGGCCGCGGGAAGCGCGCGCTCTGCGACCTGTAAAGCTGCTGGCGCTCGGCGCGCGGCAGCGGGCGGGTGCCGTGGTAGGCGCGGCCGACGTAGCCGTAGCGATCCATCTTGAGCAGGTTGCCCTGCTCGCAGTCCACCACCAGGCCGCGAATCGCGAACTGCGGATCGTAAGATAGCGCCAACAGCTCCTTGGGATAGCCGCGGCCCTCGACCATCTTCTTGAGCGTGCATTCGACGGACAGCGCCTCGATGCGCGGCTGGTTGTACAGCGCCAGCGTGTAGTCCATGTCAAAGCCGATGACGTCGATCTTGTCTAGCGTCAGGTTGCGGTTGACGAAGATCCGGCGGGTGCGCGGCGGCTCCAGCGGCGGGTTGTCGCGCCCCAGCGCTTCTAGGAGCAGGATGTGCTCGGGCGGCGGCGATGCCTCACGGCTGCCGGGGGGCTCTTTAGTCTCTTTCGGGCCTTGCGGTGGGGAACCGGGCGCGTCGTCCGCGATCATCACGAAAAGGCGTCGATTATATCAGGGAGCCGGACCATCACGCTACCGGACAGGCACGCCATCGGGCACCATCGGGCGCTGGCGCTTGCCATCGGTCAGCCGGTAAAAACGGCCCCAAGCTGGGCGGAACATGAGCCTGCTCGACCCGACCGGACCGGACCGGACGGGCGGGCGCGAGCGCGCTACTCGCCGCGGGTTCAGCGCAAAAGCGCCGCGGCCCCCGCAGCCAAAAGCTCCTCCGCCAGGGCCACGCCGAGCCCCGCCGGATCGTCGACCGCACCGATGCGCTCACCGCGGATAAGCTGCGTTCCATCCACGCTGCCGACCATCCCGGCCAGGTGCAGCTGCGCCGGCATCGCCGCGGTCGCCGCGAGCAGGCGGGCATGTCCGCCGAGCGGCGTCTGGCAGCTGCCGCCGAGCCGCAGCGAGAACGCGCGCTCGGCGGCCGTCGCCACGGTGGTCGCCGCATCGGCGAACTTGGCGAGCCGCTGCTGCGTATTTGCATCGTCGGCCCGGCACTGCACCGCCAGCGCCCCTTGGCCGCACGCCGGGAGCATCTCATCGGGGGCGAAGCAGGCGGCGATGTGCTCAGAAAGACCCAGCCGCTGCAGCCCGGCGGCGGCCAGCACCGCGGCGTCAAACTCGCCGGCGTGCAGCTTGCGCAGCCGCGTATCGACGTTGCCGCGCAGCGCGACGATGGTGAGATCGGGGCGCAGCCGCAACAGCTGACAGACGCGCCGCAGGCTGCTTGTGCCCACGCGCGCGCCCGCGGGAAGCTGCCGCAAGAGCGCGCTGGCCGAGCTGCCCTTTTCCGCGGCGGCCGCCAAGTGGGACACGCCCGGTCCGAGCAGCAGCGCGTCGCGCGGGTCGGCGCGTTCGGGCACCGCGGCGACCAAGAGCTCGGCCGGCCCGTGCGCCGGCAGATCCTTCATCGAGTGCACCGCGATCTGCGCCCGCCCATCGAGAAGCGCGTCTTCAATCTCTTTGGTGAAAAGCCCCTTGCCGCCGATCTCGGAAAGCGCCCGGTCGAGCACCCGATCGCCCTGGGTCTTGAGCACCAGCAGCTCGACTGCCAGCTGCGGGTCGTGGGCGCGCAGCTCGGCGCGCACGTACTCGGCTTGCCACAGCGCCAGCTTGGAGCCGCGGGTGGCGATGCAAAGCTCGGTCATGGACTCTCCGTCTTGTTGCTGCGGGCGGCGGGGCGGGACTCGGGTGGATGGGCGCCGTCGGGAAGCGGCTCGCCTTCGCCGAGCTCGTCGCCGCCTGTGCCCAGGCCTTCCAGCGGCCACAAGCTACGCACCGCGCCGGCCAGATCGAGCGCCAGCGGGCCTTCGGGCTCCGCCGCCGCGCGCTTGAGCGCGGTGAGCGGCGCGTGCAGGAGCTTGTTGACGATGCCGTCGGCCAGTTGCTGCACGAGCTTGCGCTCGCGCTCTCCAAGGGAGCCAAGGCGCGGCGCCACGCGCGCGACCTCGGCCTGCGCCACGCCCTGGGCGTAGGCGCGCAGCGCCTTGATCACCGGCACCACCCCGCCTTCGCGCTGGCGGGCGACAAAGCGCGTCAGCTCGCCGCTTATGATCTGCTCCGCCGCCGCCGCCTCGCGCTGCCGCTCCGACAGGTTGCCGGCGACCACGGCCTGCAGCGCATCGATGTCATAGAGGTAGACGTTGTCGAGCTCCCCCACCTGCGGCTCGACATCGCGCGGCACCGCGATATCGATGAGCAGCAGCCAGCGCCCGCGCCGCGCCTTCATCACCCGCGACAGGAGGTCGGCGCGCAGCACCGGCTCGCGCGAGCCGGTCGAGCACAGCACCACCGCCGCCCGTCCGAGCAGCGCTTCGAGTTCGCTGAAGTCGTGGGCGGACCCGTGCAGGCGGGCGGCCAGTTCCTCGGCGCGGGCGCGGGTGCGGTTGACGACCAGGAACTGATCCGCCGACGCCTCGCGCAGGTGCCGGGCGCACAGCTCGGCCATCTTGCCGGCTCCGCACAGGAGCACCGGATGCCCGCGCAGCTGCCCGAAGATCTGGCTCGCCAGGCTGACCGCAACCGAGGCGACCGAGGCTGAGCTGGCACCGATCGCGGTCTCCGTGCGCACCCGCTTGGCGACCAGGAAGGCGTGCGGCAGCGCCGCGCCCAGCGTCCCGCCGATCGTTCCCAGCTTCTGCGCCAGCTGGTAGGCCTGTTTGATCTGGCCCAGGATCTGCGGCTCGCCGACGATCATCGAATCCAGGCTGCTGGCGACGCGGAACAGGTGGCGGATCGCCGGCTCGCCGTGCAGCCGGTACAGGTGCTCGCGGGCCGTGGAGTCGGCGCGGGTAAACAGCGACTCCAGCTCGGTCAGCAGCGCAGCGCCGCCGTTGCCGTCGGGGAGCTGGCCGTAAAGCTCGTAGCGGTTGCAGGTCGATACGACCATCGCCTCGCCGCACAGGTCGGCGGCGGCGCGCAGCTGCTGGCGCAGAGCCTCATCGCTTCGGACCAGCGCCTCGCGGACATCGACTGGCGCGGTGCGGTGGCTGAGCCCAATGACAAACAGCCGACTCACAGACGCAGCACCCGCACATCCCGCAAGAGGTACAAAAGCAGCACGCTGAGCGCAGCGAGAAAGCCGTACAGCGTGACCGCCGCCGCCCGCCGCCCACGCAGTCCGAAAGCGACCCGTCCCCCAAGCAGGCCGGCATAGAGCAGCCAGGTGACCACCGACAGAGTATACTGCGGCCGGCTCAGCAGAAACCGCGCCGTCTCCCCCAGCCCGCCGCCCGTCGGCGCATCGGGCATCGGCGAGAGGATGAGCCAGACGGTCCCGGTGACCATGGCGATGGTGAACGACAAAAAGCCGAAGGTGATGCTCAGGCGGTTCCAGGCGTCCATGGTCTCTAGCGCCGGCCGCTTTTCGCTGAGCATCGCCGCCGGACGGTGGCGCTTGAGGCGCAGCTCGCTGCGCACGTAGACCACGCTGGCGGCGGCGGCGACGCCGAACAGCGCCAGGCCCAGGGTCGCCGAGAAGATGTGCACAAGCCCCAGCGACCGGTGGTCCGAGGCGCCGAGCACCGCCGCCGGAACCCCCTTGGCCGGCGTCACCCGCGCCACCACGTCCATGACCATCGCCACCGGTACCAGCAGCGCCCCGAGGAGCGGTATCGGCTGGCGTAAAGTGAGCACCGGCAGCGCCCCGAGCATCAGCCACGCGGCGAAGTACAGCGCCTCACGCGCCGAGGTGCCCGGGTGCTGGCCGTGCAGACACAGCCAGGCGATGTCGACCGCCTGGCCGACCAGCGCCAGCACCAGTGCGGCCTGCGCCGCCTGCGCCGCGCGCGCAAGCTGCGGCTGCGCCACCGCGACGAAGTACAGCGTGCACGCGACGGCGTACAGCGCCAGGGTCAGGGGAAACAGGGGCGGCATCCGAAAATAGACTTCTAGGGGCTCTTGGGAGCCGTCTTGGCGCTGGGGCTCACCTGCCGGCCCGTGGTGCCGGGGCCCGGCGAGGTGCCTTCGGAGCGCGAAGCAGAGTTGCGGCCGGAGCGGGCCGCGGCGACCGGCTCGCCGATAAAGCCCGGATCACCCTCATAGGCGGTGTCGCCGATGATCAGGGAGTTGAGGAAGACCTCGCCGCCCAGGGTGGCGATCTGGGTGCGGCTCTTGACCCGCCCCGCCAGCTTGAACTGGTCCCCGTCTTCGGAGACCGCCCGCTGGACGTAGAACGCCTCCGTGAGCTTGAACGTCCGTCCGAGCTCCGGCAGGTTCATCTGATTGCCGTCGATCGTGACGCGGCCTTCCTCGGTCCACTGCTGAACGCGCCGCTGCGAAACGAAGATTCGAGGCACAGTTCCTCCAAACAGACCGATTATACACGAGCTTGGATTGGCGCGCCGGTCCGCCGTCTGCGCCACCGCCCAAACCGCCCTACCAAGAGTAACCCGAAAAGCCCGAGCAGCGACAGCACCGAGCCGAGGCGCAGCGACGGATCGCGAAACACCATCTCGACCCGGTGGCGGCCCGGGCCCAGGGGCACGCCGCGCAGCGCCAGGTCCACGGGGAAGATCGGCGCCGGCTGACCATCGATGGTAGCCGTCCAGCCGGGATAAAAAGCGTCGCTGAGCACCAGCATCGCCGGCGCGTCGGCCTGGGCCTCGACGACGACCCGGTGGCGCTGGTGGGCGATAAGGCGCGCCGGGGCCGGCAGGCGGTTTTTATTTTCGAGGATGGGCGGCGCGACCTTGAGCCCTTGCGCGGTCACCGCGCCAAAGATGATCTCGCGGTGCGGATCGAAGTCGGCGCGCGCGACGAGCGTGGCCTCCTCGGCGGCGCTGCCCGCCAGCCGGCCCTGGTAGGCGACGAAGGCGCGCGGCATCACCTCCGCGTTCTCAAAGACCTTAAGCTGCGCGTCCCACGCCGCCTCGTGCCGGGCCTGCGGCGGGGCGCCGGGCGGCGGCCGAAAGCGCTCCTGCCACTTATAACCCCCCGGCGGCAGCGCGGCGATGAGGTAGCGGACGTTTAGCACATCGACGAGCGGCGAGTTGAGCTGCCAGATCGTCCCGGCGGCCACGTCGTCCTTGAGCGCCCGATGCGGATACGGCTGGCCGTGGTTGATGATGTAAAGAAGGTGGGCGTAGCGCCAGATCTGGATCGAGCCATAGCCGGAGGCGCTCTCGCGGCCGACGGTCTCGCCGATCGATAAGAGGCGGAACGGGCCGCGCGGGTCGGTGGTCAGGCGGTCATATAGAGGCTCGCCGGGCGGCTCGCTGCTCAAGGCGGCGGGCGGCTGGGAGAGCAGCCAATCGACGGCGGCGAAGTGCTCGGTGCCGTAGGCGAAATCGGCCGGGCGCGGCTGCAGATAGCCGCGATCGATCGGCATCTGATCCATCGTGGTGAGGACGATGAGCAGCACGAGCAAGCACGCCCCCCGCAGCCTCGCCACCGCCCGCAGCAGGAGCAGCGTCCCAAGGCCGCCGAGCACCCAGCCGAGATGGGCGCCGGCCCGCGCCGCCTGCGCCTCATGCGGCGCCATGCGCAGGCTGAAGCGGGTGAGGACAAAATAAGCCGCGACCCCGGCCGCCGCCGGCAAGAGCGCCACCGCCCAACCGGCGATCCGGCGCCCGATTCTACCGATTGCCTCCGCCGGCCCGTCCAGCACCTGCTCCGCCCCGTGCGCCGCCAGGATTGGCAGAGCCACGACCAGCACGAACAGCGCTCGCGCCGGACAGCGCAGCGCGGCGTACAGCGGCACGTAGCGGTAAAATAGCGGGTGCAGCGGCCCGGCATCCCCCAGGGCGATCAGCACGCCCACGCCGCACAGCAGCAAAAGCGCCGGCCGCTCCAGCTGCAGCCGCGTGCGGACCGCGCCCTTGCCGTCGGGCTGACGCAGCATCGCCAGCGCCCCGGGCAGCGCCAGAAGCACCGCCGCCGCGCCCTGATAATAGCCGGCCAGCTCCCAGTGGTTCCAGCGGCCAAACCACGGCGCGGTGCGCCACTCGCCCGGGCCCATGGCATCGGGCATGAGCAGGGTATGGATATAGCGCCAGCCGGGCCAGGCATAGCTCGATGCGAACTGATAGTCGGTGCCGAGCGACCGCGCCGTGTTCGGCATCGCCAAAAGCGTAGGCAGAAGCGCAAGCATCGCCACGAGCGCCCCGAGCCCCGCCGCCACCGCCAGCGCCCCGCCGGTCCGCAGCAGGAATCCGAGCCGCTTCCCCTGTGGCTCCGCCAGCGCCGCGCTGCCGAGCCGCGCCACGGCATAACCGAGCAGGAGCAGCGCCGCGAAGTGCGCCAGCGAGTGCGCTCCGACAATCAGCACGAGCGCGGTGAACACGCCGCAGCGCACAAGCGCCCCGCGCCGCCGAGTCTGCACATAGTCGTCGATCGAAAAGAGCAGCCAGGGCAGCCACGCCGCGGCCTGGATGAAGATGATGTGGCGGATGCGCACGACCAGGAACGACGACAAGGTGAACGCCGTCGCCCCGTACAGCGCGGCCAGCGGCGAGGTCCGGCGCCGCAGCAGCATCAGCATGCCGATGCCGCCAAGGAGCATGTGCAGCGACGCGGCATAGCCGAGCCCCGCCGGCACGCCGCCGGCCAGCCCCTCGCGGTCGGAAGAGGGGACCCCGGCCCGCGCCGGCAGGTAAAAGACCAAGTTCAGCGGGTAGAAATAACCGTAGTACGGGTCGGCCAGAAGCGGCCAGCCGCACAGCGAGCCGGGCTCCCAGCTCGGCAGCGTGCCCTCGCGGGTGACGGCGCGCTTGAAGGCGACGCGGGCGGGGTAGTAGTTATCCGCCGCATCGTCCATGTGGTAGACGTTGCCGCCAAGGACGACCTCGCGGTGGAGAAACACCGTCAGCGCGGCCAGCAAAAGCAGGCTGAGGCTGAAGGTATGCAGGCGGGCTCGCGAGTCGAACATCGAGGCGGCATCATAGCAAGACGCCCGCCCGCAAGACCGCCTAAGTACGCGCCCCGCAACTTGGCTAAACGCGGCGACGTCTCACCGATACATGGGGATGTTGCTGGTAGCGGCTGGCTAGGCTACTTTGGGACATGGCGCTCTCTTTAGAACTCATCGAAAAACTTCCGAAAACGGATCTGCACTGCCACCTCGACGGGTCGATGCGGATCTCGACAATCTTGGATCTGGCGCAGAAGCAGGGCGTGCGGCTGCCGGCCGATACGCCCGAGGCGCTCCTGCCCTACGTCACCGCCGGCAACGGCAGCCGCTCGCTGGACGAGTACCTCAAGGCCTTCGACATCACCCTGGCGGTGCTGCAAAACGAAGAGTCGCTGTACCGCGCCGCCTACGAGCTCGCCGAGGACTGCCACCGCGAGAACGTGTGGTACTTGGAGGTCCGCTACTCGCCGATGCTGCACACCCAGGGCGGGCTGTCGCTGTCGCA
>CALFML010000370.1 GCA_937879845.1 uncultured Myxococcales bacterium | reverse complement strand
ATACGAGATACATTGGCGTGACTGGAGTTCAGACGTGTGCTCTTCCGATCTCTGTTACTCGCGGCAGACCAAGTTCTGGACCCTCGACCCCGATAAGAACCTGTGGGAGATCTATGCGCTGACCGGAGATCTTACGCACCGCGGGAGCCTGACGGCATCGGATGCGCTGGCGGCGCGCGATCGGGCGGGCCATCAATCGGCGTGGGAGCACCGCCTGGGCGAACCCCTGAGCTTTCCCTTACCGCTTGCCGACGAATCCGTGGATGAGGTTCGGCTGCGGGGCACGCTCAACACCCCACGCAGCGCAGAGGATAAGGCGCAGCTCATGCGTGAGGCGTATCGCGTCCTGCGGCCGGGCGGGCAGATCATGATCCACGGGCTGGTATCGGACCGCCTCTTGGAGCGCGGCTTCCCGCGGCTGCCGGGTCCGGCCGCGCTGGTTCGCGACACGCCACTTGAGACCGAGCCGTTCCGGTTGCTGGAGAGCCATGGGTTTGTCAGCGTGTTCGCGCACAAGCTCGGCGCCGCGCCCAACTTCGAACATGACCGCGCCAAGATGCGCGAGCTCCTGGTCTGCGCCTGGAAGCCGGGCACCGTGTCCGCCGACGCCAAGGAGCATGTGGTCGTCTACAAAGGTCCGTTCCGGGAAGCGGCCGATGACGCCGGCCGCGTCTATCGCCGGGGCGAGCGGGTCGTGATCGACGGCCAGACCTTGAGCCGTCTTGAGCGCGGGCCGCTCGCCGATCAGTTCGTATTCCTGCGGGGCTAACCGGGGCTCGGCGCGGCCGCATGAAAACGTTTTTTCACTTTTTATTAGGACAGTATCAAGTGCCGCAATCCTCTTGGCCACGCCTGATCGATGTCGCGCCGCCGCTTGTGCGCAGGTCCCGCTCGGGTCTTGTGCTCTGGCTCGTTCTGGGAACGACCTCGCCGGCTGGAGCCGAATCCCCGCTGCCGCAGCCGGTCCCTCTGAACTTGGCCGAGCCCGCGCTCCCCGCGCCGCCGGTCGTGTCGCGATCCCTTGTCACCTTCGCCCCGGCGCACGCGGAGATGACCTACCTGGTGCGCATCCAGAGTAGCGATGGCGTGGTAACCCAGTGCTATACGCCCTGCACCCTGGCACTGCCTTCCGGCCCGGCGCGGGTGTCGGTCCTTGCGCCCAAGTCCTTCACGCGCGACATCGAGCTTACCGGCCGCCCCACGCTGGTGAAGGTATCGCATCGCAGCCCTTGGCGGTACGGGGTAGGCGGGCTGCTTTTAGGAATCAGCCTGGCGGAGTTTATTTATGGGGCCGTGCTGTTTCCGTGGAACGGCGGCGGCAGCACGACCAACGCTTCGGTGGCCGCCGCCGCCTGGGCGTTTGGCGCGATCGAGCTGACCACGGCCAGCACGCTGCTGGGACTCGGCGGCAAGAACAGCCTGCAGGTCGTGGACGATCCCACCTTGCTCAAGGCGGAGCGGTCCGGTGGTTCCAGGCCTTCGCTGCGGCTGGCCGGGCTGGGAGGCTTCGCCGCACCGGCAGCGGGCGGCGTTCAAGCGCGTTTCCAGTTTTAATCAGCCAGCGGCAGGGATCAGGGAAGCGGCGCCCGCAGGCTCGGCGCGATCAGGCGGCCCCAGTTCGCATCGTAGGGATGAACGACGCGCGCGGCGGAGCCGTCCGGTCGGATTAGCGGGCGGCCCTCACTTGCCCACTTGAAGATAGAACCCTCGAGGTTGACGACTTGAACAAAGCCCGCCGCATGCAGCTTGCGCGCTAGCACCGCGGACCGATATCCGATGGAGCAGTAGACGACAATCGGCTGCGTCTTGGGAGTCTCCTTGAGCAGCGTAGACCAGTCCGATTCCCAGGGGATGTTGCGTGAGCCGGCCAGATGGCTGACCGCGAACTCGCCGGGCTCGCGGACATCAAGCAAAAGGGGCGTGGGGCGAGTCGGATCAGCGCGCCAGGCTGCGAGCTCCGCGGTGGAGATCTGCGCGACCTGCCGGAAGGCGACGCGGATGCCGAGCAGCGCCGCGGCCATGCGCAGCGAGCCCGCATATAAGAGCGCCGCACCCGCCGCCCCGGCGAGCACCGCCAGCACCCCGGCGGAGACCAAGCCGAGGCGACGGAGCGAAGACGACCGCGTTGTCATCGCGCCATTTTACATGCTGCACGGCCGATTTTCTTACAGACGATTTCCGCCAGCGAACAAGCGCGGTGTAACAAGGAGGGATTGGCGAAGGAGGACAGCCGCGACCGGAGCCGCTACGGTGCGAGGGTCGAGTCGGCCTTGTAGCCCTGATAGATGGTCGCGACGAGCGAAGAGCCGCCGACCGTCTTATTGCCGCACTGCCGGGCGTAGGCGCCGACCCAGGGCGTGTACGTATACAGCGCTGCGGTCGCCTTGTTGGCCGGGGTGACCGTGCACGGATCGCTCGTGCGCTTGGCGACTCCGGCCTTCCAACCCGAGACCGTGGGGCGGCCGGCGTTGAGATCGGCGAAGTAGTTTTTCATGAGCAGCGCGGCGCACTGGATCTGCTTGCCGAAGCCCTGATACTTGGTGCCGCAGCCGCCGCCGTCCGGGCAGCCGCAGCCGGTGGCCTGCGGGATGTGCGAAGAGGTGCCGCTGGAGATGAGCGACGACTCGGTCTGGATGCGCGCCATCATGTAGATCGGGTTTACCCCTTGCGCGCGCGACTCCGAGACGATGATGTCGGCGGCGCTGCGGCCGCCGAACGCCGGATCGTGGTAGCTCTTGAGCAGGCCGCCGCGCTTGTTGAGGAAGGCCTGCGCCTTGGCCGCGGTGACCCACGCGCCGCCGAAGATGTCGGCGTCGCCCATCAGGTTGTTCATGTCGATGGTGGCGGCGCTCTCGGCCAGGGTCAGGCCGGTCACCGGATCGATCTCGTCGAGCTCAGCGGGGCCGCAAGCGGTCAGCGTGACGACAAGACCCAGAACACAAGATAAAGAGGAGACAAAGCGTGAAGTTTTCATGCCCTTACCTGATTGCAATGCCCAGACCAAGGCGCCGGTGCAAGCGCTGCTGTCGCTGAGGTGGCATCGATAGGGCCACGGCCTGGGGTCTTTGGTCCCAGTCTGCTGCCAAGGCCCAGCAGCGGCGCCTGCGGAACGGCGGCGTGGCGGCGGAACGGCAGCACCGCCCCCGGCTCGCTGCGACTACAGGCCGGCAGGTTCGAATCGCTGTCGCTTGATATGGGCCGGGGTCGGATGATGTCGGTCGGGACGTAATCCCCGTTCAGGTCGGCGCTCACGAGGTTGGTCGGGGCGACGGCCAGCAGGGTGAAGATCGGCGCGTTGCCGAAGCCGAACGCGCCGTCGCCCTTGCGCACGTTGATGCCGGCGCTGGCCAGCCCGGAGCCGGTGTTCGCCGTAACCAGATCGAGATTCCCATCGTTATCCAGATCGGCCGCGATGACATGGTTAGGCACCGACCCCATGGCAAACGGCGATCCCGCCACCGCGGTGAACGTCCCCGCGCCATTGCCGGCTAGCACGCTGACGCTGTTGCCGGCCGAGTTGGCGGTGACGGCATCGAGCTTGCCATCGAGATCGGAAGAGCGTCGTGTAGGGAAAGAGTGTCTTCGCCTGTGTA
>CALFML010000369.1 GCA_937879845.1 uncultured Myxococcales bacterium | reverse complement strand
CGAGGATCTGACCGCCGCCGCCGCCGTCGAAGTGACTCGGCCCAGCGCCCAGGGTGGCGCGTAGATCCATGCGTACGAGCTTGCCAAAGCGGAAGCGGACCTCGGCGAACCCATAGGTGAGTCCGACGTTGTCAAGCTGCGTAGGAAGCGGCTGCGCTGCGGTGACTCCGTTGAAGGTGAACGAGTCGCCGCGTATCACGCCGCCGCCGATACGGATCGAGTGTACGACCGACAAGATTCGATAGGTATAGTCGCCCTCCAGCCGATAGTAGTAGTCGCGCATATCAAACTGCGCGGTACGACTCTTATTGAGCACGGTCCGCAAGCCGCGATCGATGTACATGCCGCTAACCTGGAACTGCGAGCGGTCGCCCAGGTGCTGAGCCAGGAGCGCACGCTGCGTCCGTTCGGAACCATCAACGACGACCGCCACGGCGTGTGGCCATTGCGGCGAGCCGAAGTGCAGCTGCTCCGGCGCCGCAGAGTCGGCATGCGGCTTGGAGCCAAGATAGTACTCGATGGTGCCGCTGAGCAGGTCCGCCGCCGGAATCGTCGCCTCCAGGGTCGTTGTGTCGCGGATGCCAAGGGGTGTGGTGTGAAATACGGACTGACCCGCGCGCCGGTAGTGTAGGAATACCTGGGGCGGGGTTCTGCTTGGGGCCGCCCAATGGGCCACGATGAGCAGAGGTTCGTTTGCTTTGGCCGAGTCGATGGGGTCGTGGCGCAGCAGCGGAGCCGGCTCGCTCGGATTGGCGCTCGGAGCGTCCGCGGGAGCGAGGTCCGCAGCGACGGGAGCGGCGACAGTCTCGGACGCAGGCGGCGAGCTGCCGGCGGAGCCCGCCGTTGCGGGAGCTGCGGATGCCGGTGCAGAGACGCCGCCGGCCAGAGCGGTCACAAGGAGCGTGTATGCGAGTTTCTTGCTCATGATCGTCCCCTTACCAGCTCGCGACCAGGCCCAGGCCAAGGCTGAGCCCACCGTGGTTGATGTTGCGGACGTCGTAGCCGATACGCGCCGTCGGAGCGATCCATTTCCGCACCCGCCACCCCACTTGATAGATGAGCCGTACGCCCAGGTCGGTCTGCACCGGTTGATTGGTCGCGACCACGGTTACGCTCATGGGCCAGTTCCTGATTACGTTCCACTCCAGCTGCAGCTGCGCCAAGGCTCCGAAGTCGGAGATGATCGCCCCACCGATTACCAGATTGGTGCCAAGCTCGCTGCCGATGCGGAGCTTCAGCTCGGCGCCGCCGCCAGCACCGCTCTTGGTCTGGCCGGCGAGCCCTCGCACCGCTATACCGACCAGGCGGTGGAAGCGCAGCTCCCCTTCGACATAGCCGTAGTTTATGCCGACCGGACGCGGCGCCAATCCCAGGTCGTCGAGGTTATGCACACTCTCGCCCAACCCGCTGAGCGTGCCAAAGCCGGTTCGGACCGAATAAAGAATCCCGCCCAGGCGATACATGAAGTCCGCTTCGCCTTTGAAAAAGTAGTCGTTGCCGTAGAAGCGATTGAAGTCGACAAACTCGAAGAAGCCGCGGAGCGCCGAGTGATCCGGACCCGGCGGCGGCAAAGGCGCTGGCTTGGGATCGATCAGGATGGATGCGGGCTCTTGCGCATTGCCCCCCAGCGAGTAGGTCTGGAACTGGGAGTTCATCAGGATTACGAAGTATTCCAGCGTCCCGGCGTAGGTCTGGTCCTTGGGAAGCCGCACGCGGAGATACCCATCGCCATCGGGGATAAACGGGATGCGCTCGTACGTACGCGCGGCCTTCCGGCGCAGATAGACCCAGCTGGCGCGCACGACCTGGGGGTTGCTAAGATAGATCGCCACTTCGATCGGTTCCCCTTCATACAGACGGCTGGGAACCGCCAGCTTTGCAACCGGTATTTCCGGCTTGGGTGGCTCGCGCGCCGGGGATTCCTGCTTGACCGCGTCGTCCGGCTGGCGTTTGGCGATATCGGCCGCCCGCTCTATCGTGTCGCGGATGGTGCGCAGCTGCGCGAGCTCCGATTCCATGCCACCCCGGTAGGGGCTGTCTTTGTGAGTGGATAGAAAAGTCTCCAGCGTCGCGATGCGTTCTGGAAGCGGTCGGCCGTAGGTGGATTGGAACGCACGCCGTGCCTCTAGTTCTGCCGCGTTTTCGGAAGGCTGTGACGGCGCTGTCGGAGTCACCACCGCAGGCGGCGTCGTGGACGCGGATTTTCCAGCATGGTTCGGCTTGGGCTCGGTCACTTTGACTGCGGTGCCTCGGCCGCCGGCTCCGGGCGCGGATTCAGGTCTTTGTGCGGCCGCGCTCCGCACCAGATCGCCGATCTGCAAAAGCGGTATGATGCGGCGCTCGACACGCCCGAACGACAGTACGCTGCCCACCCCTTCGATACGCAGCGAGCCGAGCGGAAAGTGGTCGATCAGAACAAGGCCGGTCACCGGGTGTTTCGCGGTGATGGTCCGCATGACCGTAAGCGTCTGCCCTACAGCCATTCCGTGAGCAGTGCCGAGGTCGAAAAAGAGCTGATCGCGGTCGATGCGGACGATCGTTCCATCGCGCCTCCGGGTGCTCGGGTCGGAGGGCGCATCCGCATCGGCATCGTCCGCAGAGTCAAGCGGCGGCAGCCTGGAGGCCGCCTTGGGGGACTCCGATCGCAGCGTGGTTTTTTTGGCTCCGTCCTGCTGCGCCTGCGCCGGAAGCGCAGTGGCGGCGAGCGCTAACAGCACCGCCAGCGTGCTTGGCGCGACACACTCGACGATGCGGAATGCCGCCGTGACGCTGGTCACCCTGGCTTCCGCACTGCGTCGCTGCGGACGATGTCGTGAAATCATCGGAAGGCCCCCGGCTCTGCTTCTCCGGTGATTTGGGAAAGCAGACTCTGTGCCAGCACGAGAGCGCTAGGCATCCACCGCGTGCTTCCTGATGAACCCGCAGGAATTTGGCTGCGGAATTTAGCGCCCGCTGGCGGACCCGCTCGCGAAATTTATTCCGCGCCAATCGAGCTCGGCGCAATTTATGCGGCGTTTCCCGGCGGCACGCCCGGCCCAGGGCCATCAGACCGCCGCGACGCGCGCTCATAGCCGACGCGATGCGGACGCAGCGCAACCGCATCGGGTCGGACTGTAGGAGGACGGGCGATGGCCTGCAGGGGCGGCGCGCCATCTTTGACCTCGGCGCCCAGGGTTTGTGCGAAAATGGGCTATGCGCAAATGGCTCGCTCCGCTTGGCGGGGTTCTATCGGTCTTCCTCGCGGTCCCGCACGTCGATGCTGCTGAGGTCGCGGTCCGCACGGTCGCCGAGCTCACGGCGGCGATCGCTGCCGCGCAGCCGGGCGACACCATCGTGCTCGAAGATGGGACGTATGCGGCCACGGGATTTTCTTGCGCGCGCAGCGGCACTGCGGCGCTGCCGATCACGGTGCGGGCGCGCACGCCGCTCGGGGCGAAGCTGCAGATGAATGCGCTCGAAGGCTTCAAGGTCTCGGGCGCGTACTGGCACTTCGAGGATCTGTCGGTACAGGGCGTATGCATAAACGACACCGACTGCGAGCACGCATTCCACGTCTTCGGTGCCGCCGACGGCTTCGTGCTGCGGCGCTGCAAGCTCTATGACTTCAACGCGCAGCTCAAGGTGAACTCGTCGCAGGATATGGGCGGCGCTTGGCTGACGCCGCACCGCGGCCTCATCGAGGGCTGCGAGCTTTATGACACGCGCGCCCGCAACACCGCAAACCCCACCACGAAGCTGAACATCGACACCGGCGACGACTGGATCGTGCGCGCCAACTACCTCCACGACTTTCAAAAAGGCGGCGGCGACAACGTCAGCTACGGCACCTTCTTGAAAGGCGGCGGCAAGCGCGGCCTAATCGAGCGCAACCTCGTCATCTGCTCCCAGCTGCACAGCGGCGGCACGCGCATCGGCCTGAGCTTGGGCGGCGGCGGCACCGCACCGCAGTTCTGCGCTCCCGCCTTCGACGCCGCGGTTCCCTGCAGCGTCGAGCATGACGGCGGCACCATGCGCAACAACGTCCTTGTCAACTGCTCCGATGTCGGCATCTATCTAAACCGCGGCAAGGACTCGCACATCCTTTACAACACGCTCATCGCCACCGCAGGCGTCGACTTCCGCTTCAACACCACGACGGGCGAGGCGCGCGGCAATGCGCTGAC
>CALFML010000368.1 GCA_937879845.1 uncultured Myxococcales bacterium | reverse complement strand
GGGAAAAACCCGGGCTCTCGTTCCGCGGCGGGGCGAAGTGCTCGTAAACAAGCGGCCTCGGCCCGGAACGCTCGGAGCGCTCATCCGGCGGCTTCGGGACCGTTCATCCTGCCGCGACTTCACCCGGCCGGCGCGGCATCGTCATTGGTAACCGGATAAAGAATGTCCGTAGCCAAGCTCAGGACAGGTGGTCCGCCACTTGAAAGAGCGGAAACCAGGAATCGTCCGTTCCATGGAGCTGCGCCTCGGCCAGGGTGCCGATGTCCTCCCAGCGGGCCGGTGCGCCGGCGAGCGGCGGCCGCCACCAGGGGTTGGCGACCGCGAACGCCAGCGCGGCGACGCCTTCTTCGCGGCGAGCGTAGTGGGTATGTACGAACAGGTGGCGGCTTATCGCCTCGATCCCGCGCACCGCCCGGATATCCATGCCGCCATACCAGCCGCAGGTCGTCATGACCCCGCAAGTGCCAAGGGCCTTCAGCGTGGCGCGCGCCACCGGGGCGCCGATGTTGTCGATGAAGATGTCGACGCCCTGTCCGGAGGTGCGCTCTTTGACGACCTTGAGAAAGGCTCTTTCGGATTCCTGGTAGGCATCGCGGTATTCCCGATCCTTGGCATAGCGATCCTCGGAGTAGCGCAGGTTGGGAAACGCGCTGCGATCGACCACCGCGATCCCCAGCGATGACAAGAGCGCAAGGCGCTTGGGTTTGCTGGTGAGCATCGTGACCTTGCAGCCGGCGGCGCGGGCCAGCATCAGCTCCGCCAGGCTCACCCCGCCTCCCCACGCCCAGACGTTCGGGCAGGGGTTTTCATCCGCCCCGACTTGGGTGCGGTAACACCCCAGCGCCACCTTCCAGTTCGACCAGGCGGTTACGAAGCGCAGGGAGAACGCCGCCCACTCGCTCAGCGTAAAGGAGCGCTGCTCCGGGAGCCGCACCAGGCTGTGGGCGGGCATCACGGATTTTTTCGCCAGCGCGCCCATGGTCTGCGGACAGTCGTAGGCCAGTGCCTGGCGCATATAGCCGAAGCGCTCCCACGGCTTGGCGTTGCCGAACACATAGGCCAGGTCCCCTTCCTTGAACTCCGTGATTGCGCTCCCAGGCTGCAGCACGCGCACGACGCCGGCATTGCCAAGCACCACGGCCGCCTCGTTGCGCTGCCGGCAGATGTCTACCGGACGACGCTGCAAGGCGTGGGTCATGTTCCCCTCCCAGCAGCCGACCAGTGGCTCGACCAGGACATCGGTAGGACCCACGGCCGGAAGCGAGAAGTCCTCCAGGTGCAGGGAGCCCGACTCATAGTGGTCGGTCGGACCCGATCGTAACACCCAGGCTGCAGTCATCGTCGACATTACAAACTCCTTTATCCACTCTTACGCCGGGCGGACCAGGCGGTATTCATTTTCATGGTTGCAGCTTGCGCTTCGATCGTCCGCAAGTCCTGCCAACTGTTGATGAAAGTCACAAGGCCGCACTGAACTGTCATTTCAATCCCGAATCGCATCCAGATTGTCTATGGGTGCATTGCATACGTCACCGTCCTTAGCGGACTCCCCCGGCCATGGCGGCCGTTTCCACCTTCCCTGCGCGCGTGTCGCCTGCTGGCGGACACGCGATCACTTGGTAGGCCGCCTCTGCGAACGCGAGGAGGGCCCAAACAGTGCGATCAGGACGATCGGCACTGCTCACTAATGAACTATCCCAGCTATTGACAGAAGTGCAAACCCTTCTTGCCGTGAGAACAAAAGTCGCGCGCACCATGTGAAGATTCTGCCGCGATGTGTTCCGCAGTATTGTGAGTCAGCTGTGCGGCTTGCATCGGTGGCTTTGCAGTTGGGATAGGCCCCGATAGGACTGGATAGGACTGGATATGCCTGGATATAGAAGAGGCGACTATTGTCTCCAATGTAGACAGGCGTCATTCACTTCGCCCGCCGCGGATCGAGCGCGTTCTTTGGCCCAAACGCCATCGGCCGGAGCGCAAGCGCCGCCGACGGACCAGCGCGCGACCCAAGCCCGCGACCGACGGCCGCGACCTGCTTTCGCGGAGGGGGACCATGCTCAACCGCGGCAGCGACGTAACCGCGTGAAAGGACTCCGGCGCCGCCAGCGGCTCCTTTTCTATTCTCTGACACCGCCAAAAGTCATAAAATCATTACAAAGTGCGCTCCAGCTTGACGATCGGTCCCCCATCCAGGCCAGTAACCAGAGCCTCTTCTTCAGGTTGGCGAAGGACCTGGAGGGGCTGGCTGCGGCGGGTCAGCGACTGGCGGCACCGAGCCGGGCGGGAGCGGACATGCGGAGCTGATTGCGCTCCGCGCCCAGAGCCAGGCCTTCAGACCGATGTAGCGACGCTAGCCGAAGCCTGGGATGGCGCCTTGCAGATGACCACATCGCCTCTTCCCAGCGAAAAGACGGCGCAGCTCGGCCGCAGGCGCTCCTTTGGGCGGGACTCGATCACTTCCTGACAGGACAAGGGGAACATTCATGTCTGCGTCTCCGTATTTTACGATTACCGGCAAGCTTCACGAGGGCACCAACACGGTTTTGCATCGTGCCTATCGCAACGCGGATCACGCTCCGGTCGTCGTCAAAGTACCAAAAGGCGAACGCCCGAGTCAGCGCGAGCTGGCCAAGCTGCGGCATGAGTACAATATCCTCTCTTCGCTGCAAGTGCCCGGCGTGGTAAAGGCGTATGCAATTGAGAAACATAACTCCGGGCTGGCGCTCGTCTTGGAGGATCTGCCGGGAGAGACCATCGCGCAACGGGTGAGCGCCCGGAGCCTGGATATAAGTTCTGTTTTGACGATAATGATTCGGCTGGCCGAGATCATCGACGGCATTCATAAACAGAACTGCATTCATAAAGACATAAAGTCGGAAAATATTCTTGTCCGCGCGGATAACGATGTCTATCTAATCGACTTCGGCATCGCCACGCAGTTCTCGCAGGAGACGCTGCGCGCCTTGAGCCCCGATACGCTCGAAGGGACCTTGGCGTATATGTCGCCGGAGCAGACCGGCCGCATGAGCCGCGTCATCGACTATCGGACCGACTTCTATTCGCTGGGCGTGACCTTTTACGAAATGCTGGTGGGCGAGCTGCCGTTTCTCACCACGGATCTCATCGAGCTGGTTCACAGCCACATCGCCCGGCAGCCGGTTCCGCCGCACGTCAAGGTCCAAGCGATTCCGGAGCCGATTTCCGACATCATCATGAAGCTGATGGCCAAGACCCCGGAAGAGCGCTACCAGAGCGGCTGGGGCCTCAAAGTGGATCTGGAGGAGTGCCGGCGGCAATGGGAGAGCACGGGGCAGATTGCCAAGTTTCCGCTCGGGCAGAAGGACTATAGCGCCAAGCTGTGCATGCCGCAGCGGCTGTACGGGCGCGCGGCGGAGCGCATCGTCCTGACCGCGGCGATCGGCCGCGTCGCCCAGAGCGGCGCCGAGACCATTTTCATCACCGGACCTTCGGGGATCGGCAAGACGGCCCTCCTCCAGGCGGTCGAGAGCGCCTCCGGCGTCCATAAGGGCTACTTCATCGCCGACAAGTTTGAGCCGGTCGGCCGCAGCGCGCCCTTCCGCCCGATCACCCAGGCGTTTCGCGCGCTGCTGCGCCAGGTCCTGTCCGAGCGCGCCGAGTCCCTGCGCCACTGGCGGGAGCGGTTCAAGCGCGCCCTCGACGCCAACGGGCGGCTCATCTGCGATCTGATCCCGGAGCTGGAGCTCATCATCGGCGAGCAGCCGCACGTGGTGCCGGTCGGGCCGAGCGAATCGGAGCGGCGCTTTCATCTAGTCTTTCAGAACTTCGTCCGCGCCTGCTGCCAGAAGGATCGCCCGCTGCTTTTGTTCCTTGACGACTTGCAGTCTGCCGACCCCGCATCGCTCAAGCTGCTGCAGGCGCTGATCGGCGATCCGGAGCGGCAGCATATCCTCTTTGTCGGCGCATATCGCGATGAGGAGGTCGCGCCCGGCCAGCCGCTGACGCTGATGATCGAGGAGCTGCGCAAGAGCGCGGTCGCGGTCACGACCCTGGCGCTGCAGCCGCTCGCCCAAGCGGATATCGGAGAGCTGCTCAGCGATTGTCTGGGCAGCCGGCAGGACATCGACCGACTGAGCCAGATCGTACTTGAGAAGACCCACGGCAATCCGTTTTTCATAGGTCAATTTCTCAACCGGCTCCAGACGGAGGGGCTGCTAAAGAGGGATACGGAGCTCGGGACCTGGCTGTGGGAGCCGGCGCGAGTCCACCAGCTGACGGTCACCGCCAACGTCGTCCCTTTCATGCTGGAGAAGGTCCAGCGGCTGCCGCCCGCCACCCAGCGCGCCTTGGAGCTGGCGTCGTGCATCGGTCCGCAGTTCGATCTTCCTACCCTGGCGCTGCTCAGCGAGCAGACCGCGGAGAAGACCGCCGCGGATCTGTGGGAGGCGCTGCGCGAGGCGCTGATCATCGCCGTGAACATCGAGCACCGGGGCCCGGTGAGCAGCGCCGCGAGCGACCTGGATGCCGGGGCGGACTTCAAGTCCATCTACCAGTTCGCCCATGATCGGGTGCGGCAGGTCGCCTATTCGCTCTTGGAAGAGGGTAAAAAGCGTGAGGCGCACCTGCAGATCGGGCGCTGGCTGCTGTTAAAGAGCGAAGAGCAGCCGCAGGCCGGTCTGCTCTTTGATACCTTGAATCACTTAAACCTCGGGGCGGCGCTCATTACCTCGCCCAAGGAACGGATGCAGCTGGCGCAGCGCAACCTCGCCGCCGGCATCCAAGCCAAGGCAACGAGCGCCTATGCCGCGGCCGCCGAGTACTTCGCCGCGGGCATGGCCATGCTCACGCCGACGAGCTGGGAGTCGGACTACCAGACTAGCTTCTCCCTATACGTGCAGCGGCTGGAGTGCGAGTATCTGAGCGGCAACTGCAGCCTGGCTGACAAGCTGGTGAGCGATGTGCTTGCGTCGGCGCGCTCGGATATCGATCGGGCGCAGGTGTACGATCTCCAGGTCAGCCTCTATACGACGCTCGGCAAGCTTACCGAAGCCCTGGCCGTGGCGCGCACCGGTCTGGCGATGTTCGGCATAAAGCTGCCGGAGAGCGGCGAAGAGGTTCAGGCCACCTTCGCCGGAGAGCTGGCGCTCATCCCGCAGGGGCTGGCCGGGCGCCAGATTACCGAGCTGCGCGAGGCTCCGACCCTGGAGAATCCGGCGCATGAGGCGGCGCTGCGGCTGCTCATGAACAGCTTCGTGCCGGCGTTCGCGGTAAACCCCGCCCTGCCCATGCTGATCGCGGCCAAGCAGGTCAACCTGTCGCTGCGGCACGGCCACTGCAACATCTCGGCGTTCGGCTACGCCGCCTTCGGCATGCTGCAAGCCGCCGTCTTCGGCAGCTACCGCGAGGCGTACGAGTTTGGCTCGCTGGCGCTGGCACTCAATGAGCGCTTCGGCAACGTCAGCTTGCTCTGCCGGCTGACCAACCTCCACGCTGGCTTCATTCACATCTTCTGCCGGCCGCTGCGCAGCGCGATCAGTCTGTTTGAAAAAGCCAACCAAGCCGGCCTTGAAACCGGCGACTTCAGCTACCTCTCTTTCAACTGCGCGCAGATCACCCTATGCCGGCTCAGCATCGGCGATGAGCTCCCGGCCGTACAGCAGGAGGCCGAGCGCTTCCTTACGATGATGAAGCGCACGCGTGAGGTGGTGCCGACCTGCGTCCTGACCTCCTTCCGGCAGCTTGCGGCAAACCTCCAAGCGCAGACCCGCGGCCCGCAGAGCCTGAGCGATGAGAGCTTCGATGAAGAGGCGTTCGTCGCCACCCTGCAGGGCCCCACCTATTTCGTCCCCCTTTACTACCATTATCAGGTAAAGGCCCAGGTTCACTACCTTCAGGAGGATTACGCGCAGGCTTGGGCCATCGCGCAGGCGGCCGAGCCGCTCAGCCCCTTTGCCGTGGGCTCCTATATGCTGGCGGAGGCATCGTTTTATATCTGTCTGATCCTTGCCGCGCTTTATCCGGAGGCGACCGAAGCAGCGCGGACGGAGTATATGGCGACCATCGAACAGCATCGGGCCAAGCTCGGGCGCTGGGCGGAGAGCGGGCCGGAGAACTTCCAGCACAAGTACCTGCTGGTCTCGGCGGAGGTGGCGCAGCTCACCGGCAAGCCGATGGAAGCCATGGCGCTCTACGATGAGGCGATTGCGCAGGCGCGCAAGAGCGAGTTCATAAACCATGAGGGACTGGCCAACGAGCTGGCGGCGCGATTCTATCTGCGCCTCAAGCGGCAGAGCATCGCCGCGCTGTACATGGGGAATGCTCATTACTCCTACCAGCGCTGGGGCGCGACCGCCAAGGTGACGCAGCTGGCCGAGAAATACGGTCAGCTCCTCTCTCCGGAGACGATCGGCTCTCCGGGGGGGCTGGCGGCGCAAGGATCGGTGGATACCACCTCTACGCGCATCGGCTCGACCCACTGGATGGATGTCACCGCGGTCCTGCGCGCCGCCCAGTCCATCGCCAGCGAGCTGATGGTGGACAAGGTTATCGAGCAGCTTATGCGCAGCGTGCTGCAAAACGCCGGCGCGCAGCACGGGTTCCTCATCCTCAAGGGGGAGGAGGAGCTGTTCATCGAAGCCTCGATGAGCCTCAACCCTGAAACGATCCAGGTGGGGCTGCATATGCCGCTGTCAGCGCAGCCCGCCCTGGCGCGCTCCATCGTGCAATATGTCATCCACACCCGCGAGCCGGTGGTCCTTGGCGACGCCGCCCTGGACAAGCGCTTCGGCAGCGACCCGCACATCGCCGCGCACCGTCTCAAGTCCGTGTTGTGTCTGGCGCTCATCCACCAGGGGCGGCTAACCGGCGTCCTTTATTTGGAGAACAACCTCGCCAACCACGCCTTTACGACCAATCGGGTGGAGCTGCTGCAGCTGCTCTCCTCGCAGGCGGCGATCGCGGTGGAAAACGCGCGCCTATATGAGCATGTGGAGGCGGTCACGGTAAAGCTCCGCCGCTCCAACGAAGAGCTGACGGTCGCCAACGAACGGCTGCAAGCGGTCACCGACCAGCTGCAGCAGTCCAACCTTGACCTCTCCAGCGTCAACCGGCAGCTGCAGATCGAGCTGAAAGAGCGCGCCGCCGCCGAAACGCAGCGCGCCGCTTTGCAGGAAGAGATCATCCGCGTCCAGAGCAGCCGCCTGGCTGAGATGTCCACCCCGCTCATCCCGATCACCGACCGCATCATGGTCATGCCGCTCATCGGCACGATGGACAACGAGCGGGCCGGCCAGGTCCTAGAGACCGCGCTTCAGGGCGCGCAGAAACACAGCACGCAGGTCATCATCATCGATATCACCGGCATGAAGCACTTCGATACCAGCGTCGCCGGTACGCTGATCTCGACCGCGGCGGCGCTGCGCCTGTTGGGGACCCAGGCCATCCTCACCGGCATCCGGGCGGAGGTCGCGCAGACCCTGGTGGGACTGGGGATCAACCTGGAGGGAATTGTGACCAGGAGTACGCTGCAGAGCGGCATCCTCTATGCCATCAATCGGGTCGGCGATCTGCTGTCCAAACATATCAAAGCAAAGTAGATTCCCTTGCGCTGCCAGGCTGCCTGTCTGGCTCCGCCCGCCCGTCCAATCCCCCGCCTTGCATTTAAGGCGTCTTATTACATTTTTAATAAACATTCTGCGTTAGCGTAGAGCGCCCTTCGGGGCGAATGTATTGCGCCTGCCGCCCGCCCTGCGTGCGGTGGGCCGCGCACGATGTCATCGGCACCGTTTGCCGTCTGCTGGTCATTGTCCAGGGGCAGCGGTGGATATATGGGACTGTAGTCAGGCCTCGCAATAGGAGTATGTATGCGCGAATTGCCTCATGAAGCACTTTCTATGGAACAAGAGCGCATGTGGTTTTTGAGCCACCTTTATGGAGATACAGCTGCGCTGCATGAGCACAGAGCGGTATGGATTGACGGCGAATTGGATGTAGAGAAATTAAAGCGCGCTGCCGAGATCATCGTACGCCGCCATGAGATCCTACGAACCGTTTTTGCCGATGGGGAAGGGGGGCCGCGGCAGATCGTACTCCCTGAGTCGGCACTCCCGTTTCATGTGCTGGCGCTTCCGCCGGGCGCCGCGGCTTGGGACGAGCCGGCGCTGCGGCTCGCGCAGGAAGAGATCTGCCGCCCTATTGCAGTCGCGCCGCATCCTCCCTGGCGGTTGAGCCTGATCCGGAGCACCGCGCATCGCCATCTCCTGGTGCTGACGATGCACCACATCATCTCGGACGGCGACTGCAGCACGGGGCTGTTCTTCCGTGAGCTGGCGGCGCTATATGCAGCGCCGCGGCCGGAGCAGGCCGCCGGGCTGCCGGAGCTGCCGCTGCAGTACCGCGACTATGCCCGCTGGCAGCGGAGCCGGGCGCAGGATCCGGAGCAGGCGCAGCACCTCGCCTTTTGGCAGAGCGCCCTGGCCGGCGCGCCAGAGGCCCTGCAGTTGCCGACGAGCCGCCCGCGTCCGCCGGTTCAGACCTTCGCCGCCGCCACGGTCGAACGTCCGCTTCCCGCCGCGCTCACGCGCGAGCTGGGCGAGCTCGCCTCCCGGCTCGGGAGCGATTTATTCCTGGTCTTGCTCGCGGGTCTGCAGGCCGTGTACCACCGCTACTGCGGGCAAGAGGATATCCTCATCGGCACTCCTTTTTCCGGACGCGATAAGACCGAGCATCAGGCGCTCATCGGTTACTTCGGCAACCCCGTCGTGCTCCGCGCCCGGTTCTCCGCCGCGCTGACCTTCGCCGAGCTGCTCCGGCAGCTGCGCGACACGGCCGCGGGCACGCAGGCGCACAGCGGCGTCTCTTTCAAAGATCTGGTAGAGGCGCTGGCCCCGGCTCGCGATCTCCGCCATCCGCCGATCTTCCAAGTCTTGTTCCTGATGCCGGAAGGGCCGCCGGCGCCGTATCAGGCCGGTCCGCTCACGTTCGCCGATGCCGATGTCGAGCTGCCCTTTTTAGCCTACGAGCAGGTCATCACCGCCGAGCCTCGGCCTTCCGGGCTGATCCTGCGGCTGCGCTACAACGGCGCGCTCTTTGCCGCCGATGCGGTCGCCCGGCTGCTCGAACACTGGGAGGTGCTGCTGACCGCTGCGGCGCGAGACCCGCAGACTCTCATCTCCGCGCTCCCTTTGATGACGGAGCGTGAGCACCGGCTCCTCCTGCGCGGGTACAACCGCACGCAGACCGACTTTCCCACCGACCTGTCCCTGCACGGACTGTTTGAAGCCCACGCCCGGCAGACACCGCATGCACCGGCTTTGGAGTTCGGTGCGCAGTCGCTCTCCTACCGCGAGCTCGATCAGCGCGCCAACCAGCTCGCCTGCCACCTGCGTGCCCGCGGCGTGGGCGCCGAGACCATCGTGGCGATCTGCATGGAGCGCTCCTTGGAGATGGTGGTGGCCGTTCTCGGCGTGCTCAAGGCGGGCGGCGCTTACCTGCCGCTTGACGCCAGCTATCCGCAGGAGCGCCTTGACTACATTCTGCAGGATGCCCGAGCCGACTTGCTCCTCACGCAGGAATCCCTGGTCGCGCGCGCCCGGGTTCCCAACGGGCCCCGCCAGGTCCTGTGCCTCGACTGCGACTGGCCGGAGATCGCCGTCCACAGCGCCGCGCCGCTGCCGCCCCTGGGCGGCCCAGAGAGCCTGGCCTACGTCATCTATACGTCGGGCTCCACCGGCCGTCCCAAAGGCGCGCTCATCGAGCACCGCAGCGCCGTGAACCTCGCCCTGGCCAGCCCCGCACTGCTGGGGATCGTCCCGGGAGCGCGCGTGCTGCAGTTCGCCTCGCACGGCTTTGACGCCTGCACCTGGGAGCTCATCATGGCGCTGACCACCGGCGCCACGCTCTGCATTCCCGAGCCCGGACCGCTGGCCGGCTCCGAGCTTGGCAGCGTGCTCCGGCGGCAGCGGATCACCGCGGTCCTGTTGCCGCCTTCGGTCTTGGCGGGCCTGCCGAGCCATGACGACGCCGCCGGCTATCCCGATCTGGCGCTCCTCATCGCCGGCGGGGAGGCGTGCTCGGAGCAGCTGGTCGAGCGCTGGGCGCCCGGCCGGCGCTTCATCAACGCCTACGGTCCGACCGAGTGCACGGTCTGTTCGACGATCTCCCGCTGCTACCCGGGCGCCGGCGCTCCGGCCATCGGCACCCCGCTGCCCAATGTCCGCGTCTACGTACTGGATCGGAACCGGCAACCCGTTCCGATCGGCGTCCCCGGTGAGCTCTTTATCGGCGGCGCCGGCGTCGGCCGCGGCTACCTCCGGCGTGAAGCGCTGAATCAGGAGAAGTATCTGCGTGATTGGTTCGCAACCGACGCGCCCGGGCGTCTGTACCGCAGCGGCGATCTGGTCCGCTGGCGGCCCGACGGCTCGCTCGAGTTCCTAGGCCGCTTGGATCATCAGATCAAGCTGCGCGGTTTTCGCATCGAGCTCGGTGAGATCGAATCCGCTCTCCGCGAGCAGGCGTCCGTGAAAGATGCCACCGCCCTGGTCCGCAGCGACCGCGCCGGTGAGCCGCGCATCGTCGCCTACGTCGTTCAGCAAGAGCCCGACCCGGCTGCTTTGGCCGCCCTGCGGACGCTCCTCAAGCAGCGCCTCCCCGACCACATGATCCCGGCCGCGATCGTGCCGCTTGCCGCCTTTCCTTTGACTGCGAGCGGCAAAGTCGACCGCGCCGCCTTGCCCGCGCCGGAGGAAGAATCCGCCGGTTCGCGAAACTCTCCGGCCAAGTCCCACGTCCCGCCCCGCACTCCCATCGAAGCGGAGCTTGCTGCCATCTGGTGCAGCGTCTTGCGCTGCGAGTCGATCGGCATCCATGACGATTTCTTCGCCGCCGGCGGCCACTCGCTGCGCGCCGCCCAGGTCGTGTCGCGGCTGCGTGAGCGGCTACACCTTGTGGTCTCATTGCGCCAGTTCTTCGCCCGGCCGACCATCGCCGGCCTGGCGGAGGCGCTGACGCCTGCGGCGGAAGCGCAGGCGGCCGATCGCAAGATTCCCCATGCGGAGCGAACCGGACTGGCGCCGACCTCGTTCGCGCAGGAGCGGCTCTGGTTCATGCACCAGCTCGCGCCGCAGAGCAGCGTCTATCACTACCCGGTCTGTTTCGCGCTGCACGGCCCGGTGGACGTGAGCGCTCTTTCGCGCAGCCTGCAGGCGTTGGTCGACCGCCACGAGTCGCTGCGCACGACCTTCGCCGATATGGCGGGTCGCCCCGTGCAGGTGATCGCGCCCTCCTTGTCACTCCGCCTTGAGGTTCAGGAGCACCACGCGACAACCCTGGAAGCGAGCGCGGAGCCGACGCCGGAAGCAACCACCGCGCTCGTGCAAGCGCAGATCGCCGCCGAGCTCCGGCAGCCGTTCGAGCTCGCGCGCGGTCCGCTCATCCGCGCGCGGCTCGTGCGGCTGGGTCCGGACCGGCATCTCTTTGTCATCAACCTCCATCACATCGTCACCGATGGCTGGTCGATGGACATTCTGTTCCGCGAGCTCGGGGCGCTGTATAAGGCAGCCGGGAGCCGGGAGGCCCCGCCGCTGCCGCCGCTTCCCCTGCAGTATGCGGACTACGCGCGGTGGCACCGCGAGCGCGCGGAGAGCGGCGAGCATGACGCGCACCTGGCATGGTGGCGCGAGCGCCTCAAGGACGCCAAGACAGTGCTTGAGCTCCCGACCGACCGGCCGCGACCGGCGGTCCAGACGTTTCGCGGCGAGGCGGTTCCCTTCAGGTTGCCGCCCGATCAGACCGCGGCGGTGCGACAGCTCGCTGCGGCGATGGGCGCCACCCCGACCATGGTCATGATGGCGGCTCTATACGCCCTGCTTCATCGCTACACCGGGCAGACCGATCTCCTGATCGGACTGCCGCACGCGGGCCGCGACCGCGCCGAGCTTGAGGGCGTCATCGGCTTTTTCGTCAACACGCTGGTCATCCGCTGCAACCTCGCCGATGAGCCGTCGTTCCGTCAGATCGTGGCGCAGGTTCGCGCGGCCGCGCTGGAGGCGGCGGATCACGCAGCCTTGCCCTTTTCCCGCCTGGTCCAAGCGGTCGCGCCGCAGCGAGATCTGCGGCGAACGCCGCTTGTGCAGGTGATGTTCGCGCCGCAGATTAAAGATCGCGCCGGACTGCAGCTGCCGGGCGTCGCGGTCGAGCCGCTGGCTTTCGATGCCGGACGGGCGCCTTTCGATCTGACCCTGTACTTCTGCGAGAGCGCCGAAGCCATCTCCGGCAGCCTGGAATACAGCGCTGAGCTCTTCCACCGGGAGACCGCGGAGCAGCTGATCCGCCACCTCCTGTGCCTTCTGTCCGGCGCGGCCCGCGACCCGGAACTTTTGCTCTCCGAGCTGCCGCTTATGACGGACGCGGAGCGGCACCGCATCCTTGTAGAGTGGAACCGCACCGCCACGGTCTACCCGCGTCAGTCCTCGGTCCACACTCTCTTCGAAGAGCAGGTCGCAAAGCGGCCTTCTGCGATCGCGGTAGTGCTCGGTGAGAGCTCGCTCACGTATGCGGAGCTCAATCGGCAGGCCAACCGCCTGGCCTACCGGCTCATGTCGGAGGGCGTGGGGCCCGGAGAGATGGTCGGTCTGTGCGGCGAGAGGTCGCTGTCTATGGTCATCGGTATGCTCGCCATCCTCAAGGCGGGCGGAGCCTATCTGCCCCTGGATCCGGAGTACCCGGATGAGCGGCTGCGTCTCATGCTGGCCGAGTCCAAGACGCGCTTCCTGCTCTCGTCCTCCGGCATGGCCAGGCGCCTTACTTTCAGCGGCACCTTCTTCGATCTCGAGCAGATGCCGCGCGGCGACAAGGAGCTGAAAAACCCTGCGAGCGGGGTCGGCGCCATGGACCGCGCGTACATCATGTTCACGTCCGGCTCCACCGGCAAGCCGCAGGCGGTGGCGGTCCCGCACCGCGCCATCAGCCGGCTGGTCCTAAACACCAACTATGTGCAGCTCGGACCGGAGGACCGCATCCTGCACGCATCGAATCAGTCCTTTGACGCCGCGACCTTTGAGCTCTGGGGGGCGCTGCTGAGCGGCGGCTGCGCGGTCATCGCGGCCAAGGACGTGCTGCTCTCCCCGGCGGCGCTGGCGGCCGTGCTGCGGGGAGAGCGGATCACCGCGCTGTTTCTCACCACGTCCGTGTTCAATCAGGTGGCGCGGGAGTGTCCGGACGCCTTCGCGGCAGTGGACACCCTGATGTTCGGCGGCGAGGCCTGTGACGCGGCGCGTGTCCGCGAGGTCCTGCGGGCCGGCGGTCCCAGGCGCCTGCTCAACGTATACGGCCCGACCGAGGGGACGACTTTTTCGACTTGGCACCTGATCCGGCAACTTCCCGAAGATGCGATCACCGCGCCCATCGGCATCCCGATCGCCAATACGACTGTATACGTCTTGGATCGCCGCCTGCAGCCGGTTCCACCGGGCGTGACCGGAGAGATCTACGTGGGAGGAGAGGGCGTCGCGCTCGGCTATGCCAACTCGGAGGAGCGCACGCGCGAGCGCTTCATCGCCGATCCGTTTGGTGCGGAGCCGGGTGCGCGTCTATACAAGACCGGGGATGAGGGACGCTTTTTGCGCGATGGGGCTATCGAGTTTCTGGGACGGAGCGATCAGCAGGTCAAGATCCGCGGCTTCCGCATCGAGCTCGGAGAGATCGACGCGGCGGTCGGCCGGTTGCCGGAGGTGCAGGCGGCGGCGACCGTGGTCCGGAAGACGGCGAGTGGGAACCGCTCGCTTGCCGTGTATGTCGTTCTCCGGGCCGGCGCAGCGCTGACCCGCGCCGAGCTGCGCTCCCGCCTTCGGCAGGAGCTCCCTGACCACATGATTCCGGCCGCCATCGTCTTTCTGCGGGCGCTGCCGCTGAACCCCAATGGCAAGGTCGAAAAGCGCGCGCTGCCGGATCCGGATGAGGTTCAGGAGGAAGCGGCCGGCGCGGCGAACCCGCCCGCTTCGGCGCTAGAAGAAGCGCTGGCGGCGATCTGGCGCGAGGTGCTTGGCCTCAAGCATGTCGGCATCGACGATCTGTTCTTCGATCTCGGCGGGCACTCTCTGTTGCTGGCACAGGTGCGGGCCCAGATCCGCGAGCGCCTGAACCGGGACGTCGACATCCTCACGCTCTTTCAGCGGCCCTCCGTTCGTTCGCTGGCCGCCCATCTGGCGGGGGGCGAGCCGAGCCGCGCCGCCGCGGTTGCGGCAAACCCGGTTAGAGCCGGTGCGGAGGCGAGCCCCCCCCTGACGGTTCCCGCCGACGGGATTGCCATCATCGGAATCGCCGGCCGTTTCCCCGGAGCCGCAAACCCGGCCGAACTTTGGCAGCTGCTCCGCGAAGGCCGGGAGGGCATCACCCGCTTCTCAGAAGAGCGCCTGCGGGCGGCGGGACTGCCGCCGGAACTGCTTCTGCGCTCGGGGTACGTGCCGGCGCACGGCGCGATCCCCGATGCCATGAAGTTCGACGCCGGGTTCTTCGGCTACAGCGCCCACGATGCCCGGCTCATCGATCCGCAGCAGCGTATCTTCCTTGAGTGCGCCTGGGAGGCGATGGAAGACGCCGGGTACGATCCGCAGCGCTGCCCGGGCGCGGTCGGCGTCTTCGGCGGCGCGAGCATCCCCCGCTACTGGCTGGAGCGCGTCGGCTGGCGGCGGGACCAGACCGGCACCATGGAGCAGGTGCAGGAGATCATCGGCAACAACCGCGACTTTCTCACCAGCCGCGTCGCCTACAAGCTGGGGCTGCGCGGCCCGGCCCTCAATGTCCAGGCGGCGTGCGCGACCTCTCTGGTCGCGGTCCACCTGGCGTGCCAGCACCTTCTGACCGGGCAGTGCGATGTGGCGCTGGCGGGCGGGGTGTCGCTCGTGGCGCTGGGCGATTCGGGATACCTTCAGGAAGATGCCCATGTCATGTCCGCGGATGGGCACTGCCGGCCCTTCGACGCTGCCGCGGGCGGGTTTGTTCCGGCGAGCGGTGCGGCGCTGGTCGTGCTCAAGCGGCTCACCGATGCCCTGGCGGATGGCGACACCATCCGCGCCGTCATTCGCGGCTCGGCGGTCAATAACGACGGGGCGAGCCGGGTCGGGTTTACGGCCCCCAGCGTGGAGGGGCAGACCGATGCGATCACGCGCGCGCACGCCGCGGCGCGGGTCGCACCAGACTCCATCAGCTATGTCGAAGCGCACGGCACGGCCACCCAGCTCGGCGACCTGATCGAGGTCAAGGCGCTGACCCAGGCCTTCCGGGCCGGCGGGACGGTGCGCGAAGGCTTCTGCGCCCTGGGGTCGATCAAGAGCAACCTCGGGCACCTGGATGCCGCCGCCGGCGTGACAGGACTCATAAAGACCGTGCTCGCCATGGAGCATGAGTGCGTCCCGGCGACGCTGCACTATGAGCGGCCAAACCCGGCGCTCGATCTGGCGGCCTCGCCCTTCTTTGTCGCGGCGGCGGCGCGGCCGTGGCGGCGCGGCGGCGCGGCGCGGCGCGCGGGAGTGAGCGCCTTCGGTCTCGGCGGCACCAACGCCCACGTCATCGTCGAGGAGCCGCCGCCGCGCGCGCCCGCCGCATCGTCCACGCCAGCGCAGCTCTTGGTCCTGTCGGCGCGCACCGAGACCGCGCTGCAAGCGGCCAGCCGCCGCCTGGCCGAGCACCTGCACGCCCATCCGGAGCTCTCCCTCGCCGACGTCGCCCATACCCTGCAGCAGGGGCGCCGGCCCTTCACCCACCGGCGCGCGCTCATCGCTCGGAGCGGCGCTCAGGCCGCCGCGGCGCTCTCCGCCCAGAGCCGCGACACGCTCATCACCGGCGCGGCGCGCGAGCGTCCCCCGAGCCTGGTCTTCATGTTCCCGGGCGGGCACACCCAGTTTGTCGGCATGGGGCAGGAGCTCTACGCCCACTCCCGCACCTACAAAGATGCCATCGATCGCTGCGCCGCCCTCTTTGCCGCCGAGCTGCGCTGCGACATCCGCTCCTTCCTTTACCCGGAGGCCGCGCGCGCCAAGGAGGCGGCCAAAGATCTCAAGCGGCCGTCCCTGAACATGGCCACCGTCTTCGCCACGGAGTACGCCCTCGCGCAGCTGCTAGGTTCGCTGGGGCTGCGTCCGGCCGCGGTCACCGGCCACAGCCTGGGCGAGTACACCGCCGCATGCGTCGCCGGCGTGCTCTCCCTGGAGGACGCGGTAGCGCTGCTGTGCCTGCGCGGCCGGCTCGGGGATGAGATGGCGGAGTCCTCCATGCTGAGCGTGAATCTGCCGGAAGCGCAGCTCTTGCAATACTGCGGGCCGGAGCTGTCGATCGCCGCGGTCAACAGCGCGGAGCACTGCGTGCTTTCAGGAAGCAGCGCGGCGGTGAGCGCCGTAGCCAAGGAGCTTGCGGCAAAGCAGGTATCCTTCCGCCACTTGTCCGGCGCCATGGGGTCGCACTCGATTCTGGTCGAGCCCTTCGCCGGGCGGCTGGCGGAGCGTGCGGCGACCATGCAGCTCCACGCCCCGACGATTCCCATCGTGTCGAACGTGACCGGGACCTGGCTCACGGAGGCGGACGCGCGCGATCCCGCCTACTGGGCGCGGCACCTTCGCAATACGATCCGCTTCGCCGATGGGCTGACGACCCTGCTGGCCGACTCCGAGCGCTGCCTGATCGAAGTGGGGCCGGGAAAGACGCTGTCCACGCTGGCGCTCCTGCACAGCCAGATCGGCGCGGACAGGCTCATCGTAACCACCATGCCTCCGTGGAATGAGATCTCCACGGATCTGGAATCGCTGCTCGGAGCCGTCGCGCGGCTCTTCTGCGCCGGGGTGGCCGTGGACTTTGGCGCCCTGCACGCGGGAGAGCGGCGCTGCCGTGTTCCGCTGCCAACCTATCCCTTCGAGCGAGAAGAGTACGCCCTGGTCGCCGCCGCGCTGCGCTCGCCCCCGCGGGACAAGCCGGCGCCGATACCGCCCGTCGTCATGCCGACCCGCTCCAGCGGAGCCCCGACCGCGCCGGTGCCTGCCGGTATCGATCCAGCCGCCGAGCCGCCGGGAGGACGGCGCGCAAGGGTCGCAACCACCCTGTCGACGATCTGGCGCGAGCTGCTCGGTGTTTCTGAAGTGCGCGGCGAAGATGACTTCTTCCGGCTCGGCGGGAGCTCGCTTTTGGCCATTCTGCTGCGCACCCGCGTCAAGGAGCTTTTGCAGGTCACCATCCCCATCCACGCTCTTTTGCAGCAGCGCACCTATACTGCGATGCTCGATGAGCTTGACCGACTCCTCTCTGACGCGCCGCCGGCGGCGCCGCTTGCTGCGGAGGCGCGGTCCGCTGCGCGGAATGAGACAGCGAGCCCGCCGCCTGAGCTGCCCCCGGTGCGGCGGTCCGTGGAGTCGGGATCGCTAATGGTCTGTCTGCAGGCCGGCGCCGCCGGACGTCCGCCGCTCTTTCTGTTCCAGCCCGTTGGCGGCACCGTCTACGTCTATCGCGATTTGGCGCGGCTGCTCGGTCCGGAGCAGCCGGTCTATGCATTCCGCGCCTCCGGGATGGAGCCGGGGGAGCCGATCTACTCCGACCTGCGGGAGATGGTCGCCCGCTATCGTGAGGAGCTGCAGGCATCGCATCCCAGCCCGTTCTATCTGCTCGGTGGCTATTCCGCCGGAGGGCATATGGCCTATGAGATGGCCTGCCAGCTGGCGGCGCGCGGCTGCCCTGCGCCGCTTGTGTTCATGGCGGACGCGCCGGCCCCCATGGAGGCAGGCGCGGCCATCCCCAAGCTCGATGATCTGTTCCGCAGCAACGCCGGCTCGGAGGAGATGGCGCCGTCGCCCGGAAAGGCTCTGCGCGCCGCGCTGCAGGAGGATTTCCCGCTGCGCGAAGTCATCGTCAAGACCTATGAGTCCGCAGCCAGCTACAAGCCGCCTCGAAGTCGTTCCGACATCGTCTACTTCCGCGCGCGCGAGCGGGACGCCATTCTCGATCCGCACTCTGAAGCCGGGTGGATGGATCGAGTGGACGGCGCCTTCTCCGTATATAACGCGCCGGGCAGTCACTTTACGATGATGGCTATGCCGCATGTAAAGTTCATCGCCCAAATCATGAGACGGTACCTGAGGCGTCATCGGGGATAGCGGCCTCGCCCCGCCTCTGCCAGCCCCGCCTTGACAGCGTGCGCCTTGGTTGTGTTACAACCCGACGCTGTCTGGTTTCGTCCACAAATCGCTAGCAAAAGGAGCGGGCATGGCGACAGGAAAAGTCGGAAGAGGGCTCAGTCTCGGGACGATGTTGTTTTTTGCAGTCGCGGGCTGCGGCGGGCCGCTGCAAAGCCAAGAGAGTCTGCCCAACCCCGGCGAAGACGATGCCGCCGCGGTGCGCACCGCGGCCAGCGCGGTGACAAAGACCCTGTACTACGAAGGCTCGTGCGCGTGGCTCAAGTGCGCCAACGGCAACGATGCGCGCGGCGCCTGCGGGCTTGGCTGCAGCGACAGCGGCAACCGGTTTGCACGCGACTATTCGTGGCGCCTCAGCTGCAGCCAGAAGGTACAGGTCGCGGCCAACGGCAAGAGCGTCTACGCCACGGTCTGGGATCAGTCCTGCTGCAGCCGCTTCGAAGGCAACGACGGGCTCCTCAAGGCGCTCGGCATCAGCCACGGCAGCGGCACGTGCACGAGCAAGGGCCACTTCACCTACGGCTACGGCCAGGCGACGGCGACGTTTACGTACTAGCGTGCGTCGGCCCGATATCCCCGACATCTATGCCGAGCTTGCGGAGATCCAAGATCCTGATTGCGATGCTGCTGGGCGTCTTAAGTTGTACGCGGCCCCCGCAGCCGGCACCCAGCGCGCCGCCGCATGAGCGGATCTGGGTTCCGTTAAGCAACCTCCCGCTGCGCGGCCCGGCCACGGCCGGCGTCACCGTCGTCGTCTTTTCTGACTACGCATCCCCGTACTGCGCACGCGTTCATGAGCAGCTGACCCAGCTGCGCCAGCAGTACAAGGAAGAGCTCCGGGTGCAGTTTCGCAGTCGGCCGCTGCCCAACCACGCGGACGCGCCGCAGGCCGCGGAGGCAGCGATGGCGGCGGCGGAGCAGGGCCAGCTCTGGCGCTATCACGACACGCTGTTCGCCCATCCGGGCGCGTTTGACCGGCCGACGCTGGAAAAGTATGCGCAGGTGCTGGGGCTCGACCTTGCGCGTTTTCGCGACGCCATGGACTCGGAGCGGGCGCGCAAGCAGGTGGACGCCGACTCGATACTCGCCGCGCAGCTGGGAGTGCGGGGGGCGCCGGTCACGATCGTCAACGGCCGACCGCTGCGCGGGGCGACTACGCTGCCTGAGCTGCAAGCGGTGATCGAGGAAGAGCTGGCCCTGGCGCGCAGCCTGCAGAAACGCGGCGTCGCCCCGCGCGAGCTATACAAACACATCGCCCAGAGCGCGCAGGCTGCGTCCAAATCGGAAGAGTCCGTGGCCCCGGCCGCAAGTCCGGCGCCGCCCCCGCAGCTCGATCCGGGAACGACGTACCGCATTCCGCTCGGCTCGTCGCCGGCGCTCGGACCTGCCGATGCGAAGGTGACGCTTGTCATGTGGTCGGATTTCGAGTGCGGATCCTGCCGCGATGCCGAGTCGGCGGTGCAGGCGGTGCAGAGAGCGAATGCCGGCGATGTGCGGGTGGTGTGGAAGAACCGGCCGATTCCGGATCATGCCCAGGCCATGCTGGCGGCGGAGGCCGCGCTGGCGGCGGCGCAGCAAGGCAAGTTCTGGCCGATGCACGACCTTCTGTTTGCCGAGGCGCGCAAGGATCGGCAGACGCTGGAAGGGATGGCCGATAAGCTGGGGCTGGAGCTGCCGCCGTTCGTCAAGGCGCTGGACGAGCGTACGTATGCGCCGCAGGTGGCGGCGGACCTGGCGCTGGCGGACCGCGTCGGCGTGCGTGATCTGCCGACGCTGTTTCTGAACGGCAGGCCCCTTACGCGGGAGCTGCTTACCAAGGACGGGCTGCAAGCGCGGGTGCGGACCGAGCTGCGGCGCGTCGATCAGCTGCTGGCGCAGGGCCTTGCCCGAACGGATCTTTACCAGGGCCTGGTGCGCAGCGGACGTGACGGCATTGCCGAGCCTACGCTGAGCGAGCTGCCGCCGCTGCCCAAGGGCAGGTATTACGCGACCGCGGGAGACTCGCCGGTCCGCGGGCCGGCGGCGGCGCCGATCACGCTGATTCTGTTCGCCGACTTTCAGTGCCCATACTGCGCGCGCTTCGAGAGTACGCTGGTGCAGCTGCGCGCCCGCTATGGCGATAAGCTCCGCATCGTGTGGAAAGACGCGCCCGATCCTGAACACAGCGACGCGCTGGGCGCGCATGAGGCGGCACGCGCAGCGGGCGAGCAGGGACGATTTTGGCCGATGCACGATAAGATCGTGGCCAATCCCTATCTGCTGAATTCGGCCACCATGCAGCGCTACGCTGCGGAGCTTGGCCTGGATCAGAAAAAGTTTCAGGACGCGGTTGCCCAAGGCCGCTTTCGCCGCGCCATCCGGGAAGACACCGAGTACGGCATCAGCCTCGCCGGACCCGCGGGGACTCCCATCGTGTTTATTAACGGTCGCCTGATTCCAGGGGCATATCCGCTGTCCGTATTCCAGCAAGTCATTGACGAAGAGCTGGCGCGCGACCCGAGGAAGCCATGAGCCGCGACCGGGATGGGTCAGGCGTGCGGACCCTTGTGCGGGCGGGCGTCTTGGCGCTGCTGGTTTTCTGCGGACTGTGCTGGTGGGTCAATCGCAACCTCGGTTCACACAAGGGCCGGCCGGCTGCGCTCCCAGAAAGTGCGCTGTCGACCCCGGCGGCGCTGCCGGCCGTCGCGCCGCCCGAGCTGTCTGCTGCAGGGCGACCTTCCCGGCAGCGCGGCCCGACCCGAGCGCCGACTCGCATCGAGCCGGAGGCCGCGGCCGTATCGGATGAGCCCAAGCCGGAACCAACCTACGATCCGTTTGCGCGGCACGGCGGTGAGGAGCCGCCGGCTCGCGTCCTGGTGGCGGTCGGAGATATGCAGCTCGGCGTTTTGACCAACGCCAAAGTGCATGACGAAGTGCGCCTTTTCGAGCTGCTCACCCGGATCGGCGGGGAGCTGGAAAAGCTCGGCGCCGGGTCCGGTCAGACCGCGGCGGCGCAGCGCCAGCAGCTGCTCGAGGGATACCACAAAGAGCTTGGCCGCTACGTCCAAGGCGAGGTGGAACTGCGCGGCCGCGACTTTGTCATGGGGCTTGAGGTCGGCGAGGTTCCACCGCTGGAAGCGGACTGGAAGCCGCGTCCGAACTAAGAAAGCGGCGCTTCGCTGCCGCGGCGTGAATGCTTCCGCAGTCGTTCCCCGGAATGAGAAGATCACTCTTTCGCGATGGGGAACGGACCAGCCGATGTTAAGCCGGTTGAAATTCCGCAGGTATGATCCGCCGGTAAAAGAGGTGTTGGGCGCGCTGCGGACCTGTTGCGGAGAGGTACGCGGCGCTGTACCCCGCGGGCTCGGCGCCTTCCGTCGCGAAGATGAACAGGTCAGCGGGCCGCGCCGTGTCGGAGGTTGCCGCCATCCCGCGGACCCGTTGCGCTTTCCGCATGGCGAGCCGTGGCCCATAATAGAGCAATGGATCGGCGTATGTGGACGGCGCGGGCGGGCATGATCGGGCCGGCTCTGTTCGTCTTGATCTTCACGATCGAGGGTTGGCTGCGGCCCGGCTACGACGCCTGCAGCATGTTCGTCAGTGAGCTGGCGCTTGGCCCCCGCGGCTGGATCCAGATCTGCAACTTCGTCCTCTTCGGGTCGTTGTTTCTGAGCTTCGCGCGCGGGGTTGCTCGCGAGTTTCGCAGCGGAACGGCGTCTACCGCGGGGCCCGTCCTCCTTACGATCCTCGGCTGCGGTTTTTTCGCCGCCGGTCCGTTTGTCATGGATCCGGTCTCGACTCCGCGCCAAGCGTGGAGCGCGCATGGCACGATGCACCAGCTCCTTGGCGCGCTGGTATTCTCTTTGATGCCGGTGAGCTGCTTTATTTTCTGGCGCCGCTTCCGCGTCGATCCGCGCTGGCAGCCACTGCGCCGCTTAACCCTGGGCGCCGGCATCGCGATCGCCGTCGCGATCGTCCTTATGAAGATCGGATTCAGCGACCCGGCGGCGCCGCCGGGCCCTCTGCGGGCCTGGGTGGGTCTGCTGCAACGGAGCGCGCTTTTTTTCTACCTGGCCTGGATCTTCGGCTTCGCACGGCATCTGGCGCGGCGGACGCAGTGATCCTGCTCCTCCGGGGCGGCGCCGCGCCGCGCAACGGCCGGCGCCGCGGTGGGGTCAGAACTTCTCGAAGGCCCGGATACGTCCCTGCTCGTGGATGATGAGCTGGCGGCTGCCGTCGGCGACCAGCAGCTTGGGCTTGCTGAAGTCGGCCTTGGCCGCCGGACCGTCGACGTTGCCGCTGCCGCGGGCAAAGCCCGGGATGGTCTGCCCGGTCAGCGAGACCAGGGCCTTGGTCATAAGGTTCAAGTGGCGCAAGCCGGCAAAATTGGGGCCTTGCAGGATGTACAAGCCGCCCGCCTCCGCGCTCAGCCCGGTCACGCTGGACACGCCTGCCTTCACGCCGACTCCGTCATCGCTGCCGATCCCTCTGGCGGCGCCGATCACGGTGGTGAGCTTCTTCTCCTCCAGATCCAGCGCCCGGATGGCCTCTCCATCGGCGATGTACAGCGTGCGCCCGGACAGAGCGAGGGCGCGGATGCCGATGAGCCGCGCCTGGTTGCCGACTCCATCGACGAAGCCGCCCTTGCAGATGCGCTGCACGCCGAAGTCGCACTGCGCGTCGGCCTCCCCGACCAGGGTGGTCACCGCGCCGCTTTGCAGCGCGACCATGCGTAGACGCACGTAGTCGCCGACGTACAGGTTCTGACCGTCGGTAGCGAGCGCCATCGGGCTTGAAAACAGCGCTGCGTCCTTGCCTCCGTCCACGTTGCCGCGGCGCTGGCAGTCGCCGGTGAGCGTCGCCGCAGTACCGGCGTCCAGATCGAGGCTGCGAATACAGGCTCCGCCGCGCTCGGTGGCGAGCTGGGCGATGTACAGCGTGCGGCCCACCGCGACCATCGGTCCGGGCTTGTAAAAGCGCGCGTCCGCGAGGCTGCCGTTGACGGTGCGGCCGTCGCGCTGCTTGCCGGCTGCGGTTGCGACTTCGCCGCTTGCCAGGGTGACGCGGCGGATGAGCGCGTTGCCGGCGTCGCTTATATAGAGCTCGCCGCCGACGAGCGCCGCGCCCTGCACCCCGTCGAACTGCGCCGCCGCTCCCACGCCATCCTTGTAACCGGCGGAGTCCGGGGCCGGAAGCAAGGTGCTGACCACGACGCTGCCCGGCGCCGGCCGCGGTCCGGGCGGTATCGCCGGGGCGGCGGGCTTGGGTGGCGCGGATGCCGCCGGTCCCCCCGCGGCTGCGGCGGGTTGCGCCGCGGTCGTCGCGGTCGCCGCTGCGGCCCCGGCCGGTCCGGGTGCGGCGGCCGCGGGCGCCGTCGAGCCGGTCGCCGGTGCGGTATTGGGCGAAGCAGCCGCCGGTGCCGCGCTGCCGGCGGCCGCGGTATCAGCGGGTGCCGCGGTGGACTTGGACGACGCGCGCACCTTGGCTTTGCGCGCCCGCTTGGCGCTGGCGACGCGGTCGCCGCTCATCGCGCTCCCGGCCAGCGCCAGCACGGCCACCATGCACCCAAGCTTCATCGAGTTACGCATGAGTATTCCCCCTGGTAAGAGCGATCTTATCGCGCCCGGCCAGCGGGCGTGAAGCTTCCTCTCCATGCTGGGGCGCTTACCCCTGGAAACCGCGGCCGCGGTGTTTCACCCACCGCGCCATACCTTCAGCTCAAACCGCATAGTCTTGCGCCGGATCCGCGGCACTCATCTTCCCGGCCAAGTCATAGATAGAGGCGGCCTAGCAGGTCCATAGGTGCTTGTTCGACCCGGCGTCCGCAGCCCTCCCCAACGAACGGCGGACGGCTTCCTCTTGCCACGCCCTCCGGGGTGATGCTTAGCCGGTTGAGATTCCGCGGCGCCTCTGTCGTCGGCGCGAAAGGTATGGGGAGGCGCTGCGGACATTTTGCGGACCGGCACCGGACCCACTTGGCCGGGGCGACTGGTGGATGGAGGTACTTCTTGCGCCCGCGAAGTGGCGGGCCGGCTTCGCCAGGGATAAGCTTTCGCGATGCCTTCCTATGCACATCTGGTAGCGCAAGTGCCGTGCCCAGGTTGCCATGTCGACATCGCAGGACTCACCGACGACCTGGTCGCGTTCCAGTGGGGATACCATCGTCTAGCGCTGCTTGACAATGACATCCGCGGTTGTTTCAAGCGCACAAAGCAGCCGCGAATGGCAATCGCGTCGCATGAACCGTTGCGCCCCTTTTGCGTGAGCCGCCCAACGTGCCGAGTCTGCCATCCCCGCGCGCCAGCTCCGGGCGCCGGCGGAGCGCATATCTAGGAGCCGGGCGGTCTGCTCCCTTCTTTGCCAGAGCGAGGCATAAGGCCGTATTGCTTGCTCTTGGCAAAAAAGGTTCGTCGCGGCATTCCAAGGAGTTCGGCCGCTGCGCTCTGCACCCCCCCGGATGCGGCGAGCGCTTCGGTCATGCGCTGGCGCTCGAGCTCACGGAGCTCTGCCTCCAGAGGTTGGAACGACGGCGTAGCGGGTCGAAAGTGGACCGCTGGTTCGGATGCCGCGGCCGTTGCCAGATAGCCCGGGCCGCCCAGCTTCGGCGGCAGGTGCCAGGGCTCGACCATCCCGGTGTTTACGGTCGCGGCCAGGAACTCCATGTCGTTTTTCAGCTCGCGCACGTTGCCTGGCCACGGATGGGCAAGCAGCATCGCCATCACCTGACCCGAGATCGCCAGCGGCGGCTGTCCCAGGCGCCGCCGCGCCGCCAGCAGGAAGGCGCGCGCCAACATCGGCAGACTGACCAGGCGATGGCGTAGCGGCGGCAGACTGACCACCGCTGCGGCAAGGCGAAAGTACAGGTCCTGGCGAAACCGTCCGGCCTTGGCCTCGGCCTCCAGATCGCGGTGGGTGGCAGCGACCAGGCGGACGTCGAACGGGCGTTCATTGACATCGCCGACCCGCATGAGCCGCCGGCTCTCCAGCGCGCGCAGCAGCTTGGCCTGCACGGGTAAGGAGAGCTCTCCCACCTCATCCAAGAAGATGGTACCGCCCGGCGCGCTCTCCAGCAGACCCGGCTTGGCGACCACCGCGCCTGAAAATGCGCCTCGCACATGTCCGAACAGCTCGCTCTCAGCAAGGCCCTCCGGCAGCGCCGCGCAGTTGATGGCCAGCAGCCGCTGCTCGCACCGCAGCGAGGCATGGTGCAGCGCCGCCGCCGCCAGCTCCTTGCCGCTGCCTGTCTCTCCGGTGATAAGGACCGGCATGGAGCTTGGACCCAGGCGTTCGATGAGCTCGTAGAGCCGCTGCATCGCCGGGTCAACCACCAGGATTTCATGCTCGCCAATGATCTTGTAAATCGGAACCGACTCTGGACCGGATACGCCGCCGGGGGCCGCGGCCGCCGCCGCGCGACGCGCGACCATGAGCAGCGTGTCGACATCGCAGCCATCGGCGGGGCAGCTGCTATGACCGCCGCGAACCTCCGGGTGCTGCAGCTTGAGCCCCGAGATCAGCCGCGCCGCCTGCTCGGCCAGCTCCTCTTCATCGAGATCCGGCAGCACGACCGCGAACTGCGCAGGATCGAGCTGCGCGATCAGATCGAGCGGGCGCAGGTGTGGAAATAACGCCGACACGACTGCTCCGGGCGCAGCGGGTCGGCCCCCCAGCTCGAGGTGCAGCAGCGTCACCGGACGCTGGTAGCGCAGCGAGCGGGCGATTTCCTCCTCCACACGCTGACGCAGCCCGGCCTGATCCGCCGTCGGGCGTCGCACTGGGGCCGCGGCCTCGCGGTGCACGATCAGCAGCACATCGCCGATGGAGATGACGTCTCCGGAGTTCAGCCGGCGCGGCTCGCGCAAGCGCTCGCCGTTGACCTGCACCCCATTGTGGCTTCCCAGATCCTGCACGAGCAGCGCGTCATGCTGCCAGAGTAGCCGCGCGTGCCGCCGCGAAACGGAGCTGTGCTGGAGCTGCAGTCCTGCCTCCAAGCTTCGTCCGATGATCACCTCCATCCGTCCGGGAAGGCGAAACATCGATGACGACCCCTGCTCGATTACCAGCAGGTAGGGGGCATCGCTAGGGTGCAGGTGACTGTGACGTTCCGTTGGGAGGACACTGACCGTCTGGTCAGTCTGCGGACGGGGGGAACGACTCGTCGCGATCTTGTGTTCTCGCTGGTTACCCACCCGCCGATTGTACTTCAGCCTGCTACCTGAGCGCCCAAATACTTATATTGGGTCTTGATGCCTACGATCGAGCCTGACCTGGAAGACCGAGTGCTGGAGCTGGCCTTCAAGCGGGGGAACCTCAGCCACGGAGATTTGTCACCGGCTCCGGCGCCGCTGTCTTGCGCGAGTGGATTGTCACAAGGCCATCTGTACGGGCCGCGCCTGGACTCTCTGATACGCCGCGGATGTATCGCTGAGCACATCGTGCGAAATCTGATGACTGAGTTCGCGGCCCAGCAAGACACCCAAGACGGACTCGCTCCCGGCGCGCTGCCCGAGGCTGCCACGCCGCCCCCGGGGTCCGGAATCGGCGCTCCGCTCGAAGTACCGGCGTTCCTGCTTACCTGGGAGCGCTACTTTATCGAGGCCTGCCTGGGACGCGGCGGCATGGGCATCGTCTATAAGGCGTGGGATCGGAAGCTCGGTCGAGCGGTGGCGATCAAGTTCATGCACGATGCCACCGCGCATGCGGCGCAGCGCTTCCTCCGCGAAGCGCGCGCCCAGGCGCGCATCAGCCATCTGGCGGTCTGCCAAGTCTATGAGGTGGGCGAGCATGCAGGCCTTCCCTACATCGCGATGGAGTACCTGCCGGGTCAGCCGCTCAACCTGGCTGCCGCCCGGATGTCTCTGGAAGAGAAGGTGCTCCTCATGCGCGATGTCGCCAGCGCTCTGCAAGCTGCGCACGGCTTGGGAATCATCCACCGCGACGTCAAGCCCCAGAACATCCTGGTCAGCCACCGCGACGACGGCCGCTGGCACGCCAAGGTGCTGGACTTCGGACTGGCGCGCGACTTCACCGCGACCCAGGATCTGACCGAGTCCGGAGCAGTCCTGGGGACGCCGGCGTACATGCCTCCTGAGCAGGCGCGCGGCGAGGTGACCAAGCTCGATCGCCGCGCCGACGTATATAGTCTGGGCGCGGTGATGTATCACCTGCTGGCCGGCGAGCCGCCGTTCGCCGGGACCTCACTCGGCGAGGTTCTTGTCCAGGTGATGAACGAGGAGCCTATCTCTCTGCGGCAGCACAGTCCCCACCTGCCTGCTGACCTGGAGGCGATCACGATGAAGTGCCTGCGCAAGGAAGTGCAGCTGCGCTACGAATCGGCGCAAGCGCTGGTCGATGATCTCGATCGCTATCTGGCTGGAGAGAAGGTCCAGGCGGCCAAGTGGTCGTGGGCCTACCGCTTGCGCCGGCGGGCGCGCCGGAATCGAGGACTCCTCGGGGTCGGTCTGGCCGCCCTTGTCTGCCTTGGGGGGGCGCTGGGTATGACGGTGCGCAGCCAGCAGCTCGCCGACCGGCGGGCGCGGCTGGCTCACGAGCTGGGCCGCGAGATCGAGCTGAATGAGATGTTCTTACGCGCCGCCTACATGATGCCGCTGCACAACGCTGGGGTCGAGCAGGAGACAGTGCGCACGCGGGTCCATGGCATCGAAAAGCAGCTGATGACGATGAGCCGAGCCGAAGCCGCATTGGCGCATCACGCCCTGGGACGGGCCTATCTGGCGCTGCGCGAATATGGAAGGGCGGTCGAGCATCTGCAGGCAGCGCTGCGCGCGGATCCGGCTACCGAGGGCGCGCACTACTACCTGGGGCTTGCGCTTGGGGAGCAGTACAAGCTGGCGCTGCGCGAAGTGGAACGCCAGGGCGATCCGAGCTGGCGCGCTCGACGAGCAAGCGAGCTGCGCCGGGAGTTCCTGCAGCCTGCCCAGGAGCACTTTGGCAAGAGCGATACGGCGCGTCTGGAATCGCCTGACTACGCGGAGGCCGCGCAGGCCTTTTTCAACCACGACTACGAGCTCGCCCGGCGCAAGGCAGATGCCGCGCATGCCCGGCAGCCCTGGCGGGTCGAGTCGCAAAGGCTCATCGGCGACATCCACTACAGCCGCGGCATGGATCTGATCGAACATGCGGCCTATCCCGAGGCGCGGAGCGCGATCACTCAGGCCGTCGCCCACTACCAGGCGGCTGCCGCCGTAGCGCGCAGCGATGCAGCAACGCATCTGGCTGAGGCCGATGCGTGGGTCAAGCAGGCGCAGCTGGATATGCTGCAAGGCGCCGCGCCAGAGGCTGCCTTCGCGCAGGCGCTCACGGCATGCGCGCGCGCGCGCGCCGCGGACCCCGACCTGGACGGACTGTACCAGATTGAGTACTTTGTGAACTTCGGCAAGTCCTACTACCTGCTTGAGCACGGACTCGATCCCGCGCCGGCTTTGCAAGCGGCCGCCGCGGCCGCCGCGCGGGGTATGGACCGGCGCCCCCGCGATCCGTTCTTCTATGACGCCGTGAGCACCATCTGGCTGCGGCAGGCCCACACCATCTTGCAACACGGCGGCGATGCGACCGCGCTCTTACAGAAAGCCGAGATCTACCTGAAAAGAGCCATCGAGTTGAACCCGAACATGGCCCGGACCTGGCACAGCCGCGGCTCCCTTTATGGAATGATGTGCATGCAGCGTCTGGCCAAGGGCCTCGATGCCGAACCTCAGCTGCAGGCCGCTGTGGCGGACTTCACTACGGCGCGTCAGCTCGGCCCGCAGCAGTTCGCGGCCAATGAGCTGCTCTTCTTGCTGCTGGTCGAATACGCCCGGTCCCTGGTCGCGCGAAGGCAGCCGCCTTGGCCCATCCTGCGCCAAGCGCAGCGCTGGTTGGCGGAGGCCGAGCGCCTTGACGTCGTCAATTTCAAGCTGCATCAGAGCATGGCCGACTTGTACGCGATGACCGCGGAGTATGAGCTCGCGCTGCACCAGAGCCCCGATGCCGAGCTCACCGCGGCCCTGGCTGAGCTGGCGGCGGCGCAGGCTTTGAACGCCAACGCTGCGGAGTCGTTCCGTGCGCTGGCCTGGGTGAACCGGCTGCGGGCCTGCGCGGCGCGCGATCGCGGCGAGCCGTCCGGGGGACTCCTCGCGGCGGCACTCTCTGCGGCAGAGCGCAGCCTGCGCATCAACCCCGCCGACCCCGCCGCCCGGCGCGAACGGGCAGCCATCGTGGCAGAGGGGGCCCGGCTCCGCGATGCGACCGGCTCCGATGCCCAGGCCAATACGCAAAGAGGCAAGAGGTAGGCGCCATCGCGCCCGCTCCAGCGATTGGTTTATTGCGGAAGGTCATCCCGAATGATGAATCCAGCATCGCTGAGCCGCTTAATATGCTGCCGCCATTCGGGCAGGAAAGACTCTGCCATCTTGACCGTCGCCAGGAGGTAATGATAGAGCTGAGCGTCAGTGACCTGGGGGGCGCCATTCTGCGGACCCATTGAGCAAATCCGTTCGCCGCCCGCCCGTAAAGTCCGGGCTCCGCAGACGCCTCAGCCGCCGCCGATATTACAGGATTCGGCCAATCGGTCCGCCGCCCGCGGCGACGAACAGCTCGGACACCGGCGCGCCCGGCTGCAACGACGGCGTCTCCAATGAGGACGAGACCGACGTCGACTGCGGCGGCCCGACCTGCCCGACCTGCGCGATCGGGAAGAAGTGCTCCGGGAACGCGGACTGCGGGAGCGGCCTTTGCAAGGCCGGGATCTGCAGCGCGGTGACCTTGACCCTGCCCAACTGCGCGGCGGCCAACGTCACGAGCGTACAGGCCTACATGGGCGCGGTGATGACCAACTGTGGCTGCCATGCGATGGGCTCGGGCGGCCTGACGATCAACAGCGCGGCGACGCTGAAGGGCAACACCGTCAACATCGACGCCACGTCGGCGCTGATGAAGCGCGTCACCCCGAACAACGTGGACCAGAGCTACCTCCTCTACAAGATCCTGGGTCAGCACCTGAACGTGCCCGGCGGAGGCGGCGGCCAGATGCCGCTGGTCGGCCAGCCGCTGACGGACGCGCAGAAAGA
>CALFML010000367.1 GCA_937879845.1 uncultured Myxococcales bacterium | reverse complement strand
CACCGACGGACCGTACTCGGGCAGCGCGACCAGCTCGCCGGTCTGCGACTTGGACTGCCCGATGAACGCTTCATTTGTGCGCTCAAAGAGCAGCTCCGCCAGACGGAACATCGCCTCGGGGGAGTGACGCGGATGCTGCGGATGACGACCTAAAAATCGCTCCAGCTCGACGATCGCTTCGGCGCGCAGCTTCTTTTCGTTCGCTTCTTCGCGGGTCAGTCGATCGGCAAAGTCGCTCTTGAGGCTGTTTCGTCGCTGCTTGTAACCTTCGCGTCCGACCTCGTCGAGCACTTGCTTGTAGCTGCGCGCAGCCTCGAAATAGCGACGATAATCAGTGGCCAGCTCGGGCGGCAGCTCACTCGGCAGCGGCACTTCTTCGGGCTTGGTCTGCGGAGCTTGCTCTGTCATCGCAGAAACCAGCGGCTGCGACGGCGGCTTGGCTGCAGGCTTGTTGTCTTCGGGCAGCGCAAACGCATCGTCGAGCATTCGCAGCTCGCGCTGCTGATCGTGCTGAATCTGCGCCAGCTCGTCGCTGGACTTCTGACGACGGGCCCACGCCACTTCGGCGATGCCAGCCTCGGCGGAAATCAGCAGCTCACGATACTGATCCGCCGTCTGGGACAGCTTTGCCCACGCTGCTTGTCCGACGATCTGCGCGGTGTCCGACGACAGCTTCTCAAGCGCTTCTTGTTGCTGACGCAGGCTGTCGCGCTCCGACGCAAGCTGGCTTTGCATGTTGCCGACGCGCATATCGAGCAGCCGATCCAGTTTGCCAATCGCGTCACGCAGCCGACGCTCGATCGTCGTCGCTCGACCGAGCGCCTGGAGCATCTCATCGGCTTGTGCGCGCGATCCCGTCGGCAAACGAAGCAGCAGGTGCAGATACAGCGGTCCTTCTTCGCCCAGCAGCTCTGCGTGACTGCGACGGGCCAGGCTGGTTCCATCGAGCGGATCGTTGCCGCCTTTGGGCTCTGCCAGTGATTTGGACACCGCTTCGCGACGCTGTGACAGCGACTGAAGCTGCTGTTTTTCTTCCGCCGTCGCGACGCTCGCAAACAGCGCATCCAGGCGATCACCGCCGCTTCCGCGCGCTGCGCCACCGGGATGCGCTGGGTGCGCGCCACCGTGCCGCTGCCCACCGGCGTTGCATGCGCGGTCACAAGCTCCGCGAGCCGGCGAGCCATCGCCGCATAGAGCGGAGCAAAATCAAGAAACGCCTGGACCTCTTCGGCGAAGGTGCGGACGTAGGCATCCTGAGTCCGCTGGCGCCGCACCAGATCGGCCTGCCGCCGCCGGGCATAGGAATCGGTGTCGCGCTCGGCCAAGAGCGCCGCACGCGCCGCGGCGATGTTTTCGCGCGGCGCCCACAGTCCTTGGGAAAATATCTTGCGGCCGCGTTTCTCTTGCACCACCCAGCTCGGGCCCGCCTGTTTGACCCGGCGGGTCAGCGCGGCATCGCCGGGCGGCAGGCATTCCCAATCGGCCGGCGGAGTACGCGGCGTACCATCGGCGGCCAGAAAGACTTTGGGCTCGCGGGTCGGTGTCATACAGACCGAGTCGGACATCGGCGGTGAAAGTGCCCTAGGGACCGGGCACTGTCAACCAGGAACAAAAAGCCGCGCCTGATTCACGGCGCCATACCCGGCTGCCGGGCTGTCCGGCAAAGCGTATGATGATTCCCAATCCGCCATCCGGAATGTGCTAGGGTGTTGCGTCCCGCCGACGTATAATTTCTGCTGGTCCGCCGCAGTCATGGTTCCGGCTGATCGGAGGCAATGATGCTCTGTCTCAGCTCGTTCAGTCTCAGCGACATGTTGCAAATGAGCGCCGCCTTGCGAAAGATGGGCGCCGATGCAGCCACGCTGGGCGAGGTGGCGCAGCGCACGGTCCGCTACCTCTACGACGCGCTGCACGACGAGCGCGGGCAGCCCGCCTGCATCCTTACCCGCTGCTTCAAGCTGCATCCCTATGCCGCGCTGCCGCCCGCGCTTAAGACCATCGCCCAGGCGCAGAGCAGCGAGCCGCTCATGCCCGAGCAGAAGTGCCTCGTACTGCTAGCTACAGTTGGCCACCTGCCGCGGTGGTGCGAGACGCAGCAGTCGACAGGCCACCGGGCGATCCCGCTGCTCGGGCTGCCCATGGTGCAGCAGGCGCCGATGATCTCCCGGCTCATCCAGCAGCTCGGTCTGGCGGTTGAAACGGTGCTGGCGCCGGCTCCGGATCTGATCCTTGAGATGGCGCAGAAGACCTATAACGTCTTCTATGTGCCCGAAGCGCTCGGCAGTCCGCATATTCCGGCCCAGGAGGAGTTCGTGCGCGCGTATGGGGTGCGCTCGGTGCTTGGCTTCGGTGGTGTGCTTCCGGACGGCAACCTGTACGCCTACATCATGTTCTGCCGGACCTTTCTCAGCCGTGAGATCGCGGAGATGTGGAAGACCATCGCGACCAGCACCAAGCTGGCGATGATCCCCTACTATCAGACCGTATTTTCCGATCCGGCGGGACCTGCCTAGGGGGTCAGCATGGCCGATGGACCTGAGGCGGAACTCCTGATGCTGAAAGCGCAGCTTGCGGCGCAGACCGAGCTCTTGGAAGTCCAAGAGCGCATCTTCGTCGAGCAGAGCATGAAGCTCACGGCGGCGCTGCGCGAGCTGCAGCAGCGCGCCGAGCGCGAAAATCGCCTGCATGAAGAAGTGATCCGCATGCAGCGCGCGCTGCTGGCCGAGCTGTCCACTCCGATCATTCCGATCAACGAGCGCGTCCTGGTGATGCCGCTCATCGGCTCGATCGACAGCCTGCGCGCCCAGCGGATCCTGGAAGCGCTGCTAACTGGCATCGCCGAGCGCCGCGCCCGCATCGTCATCGTCGATGTCACGGGGATCGCCAAGCTCGATGCGGACAGCGCGGGTCTGCTCCTGCACGCCTCGCAGGCGGTGCGGCTGCTCGGCTCCGAGCTGGTGCTCACCGGAATCGGTCCGGGGCTGGCGCGGGCGATGGTTGGTCTTGGAATCGATCTGCGGTCGCTCGTCACCCGCAGCGAGCTTCAGTCGGGGATCGAGTATGCGCTTTCCCATTCCGGTTGACCTATAGTTGGAAAATAAGCGGAGGGCATCCCTTGTTCGTCCTGGTTGTCGATGACGATCCGATTGTACGCATGACCCACTTGGCGCTTCTGGCCAAGCTGCCGGAGCTCAAGGCGGCCGGTGCGAGCTGCATCGCCGAGACCCGGCGCGAGGTGCAGAAGCGCCAGCCCGATGCGGTCCTTCTCGATATGCAGCTCCCGGATGGCAACGGGCTTGAGGTCATGTCGCTTCTGGACGAGCAGTGCGGCTACGGTACGCGCGGGCCGGCGGCGCGGGTCGTGATCGTCTCTGCCCAGCTGGAGCCGGAGCAGCCGGCGCGGCGGCCAAGCCCCCGGCTGCACAAGCTGGCCAAGCCGGTGCAGCTGCGCGAGCTGCTTGCGTACTTCCGCAGCGCCCCTCCGGCTCCGGAGTCCCTGGCCCCTTTTGCGATCAACGACTACGTGCAGCTGGCATGCGCCGGGGCTCACTCGGTCCGGCTGCAGTGCAGCGGGCCGCAGGGCAGCGGGGAGATCCAGATCGTCGATGGCCAGCTATGGTCGGCGCGCGATGCCCATGGCAGCGGCGACTCGGCGTTCCATCGCCTGAACAGCTCCGCCAGCCGAGTCCAGGTGATCACGCCGGGCGACCCGCGGCCCCCGCGCGATCTCATCACGGATTGGGAAAGCTTGCTGCTTGCGGCGGCGCGTCCGGCGCTTACTGGGAGCCTATAGTCTGCAGCTGCGCCATGGCCAGGGGCAGCTCGCGCAGCAGGCCTTCGACCAGATCGCAGACAAGGCTTAGCTGAACCGCGCTGCCGATCAAGTCGCCGGACTTGGTGCTGTTCTCAAGCCCGCGCAGGGCGCTTGTGACCTCATCGCTGTGCACGTAGCTGAGCATGCCGCGCAGGCTGTGCGCCGCGCCGCTGGCCAGCGAGGCGTTGCCGTCTTCAAAAGACTGCCGCAGCCGCTGGAGCAGCTGCGGCGTCCGCTCGGCGACCATCATCAAGGTCTGCTGCGCCAGCCCGACATCGCCGCCAAGCTGCTCCAACATCCGCGACAGGTTCATCGCCTCCGGACCCGGGCTGCGGACAACCTCTGTGCCGACGCTTTCCAGACCTTCGAGAACCGCGCGCAGCTGGCCGATGTGCAGGGGCTTTGAGAGATGACCGTCCATGCCGGCGCTCAGACAGGCTTCGCGATCCTCGGCCATCGCCATCGCGGTTACGGCGATGATCGGCGTCCGCCGGCCGCCGTGGCGCTCATCGGCGCGGATGAGCGCCGCCCCGGCAAAGCCGTCCACCTCCGGCATGTGCAGATCCATGAAGATGGCATCGTAGGACTGGCTGCGCGCCGCCTCCCGCGCCGCGGCGCCGTTAGGCACCACATCGACCGCATAGCCGAGCATCTGTAGAAGCTCGCGCGCAACCTCTTGATTCACATCGTTGTCTTCCGCCACCAAGATGCGCTTTGTGCGCTTGGCGCCCGGATCGTTGCTGCGGTACGGAGCAAGCTCCCGTCCGGGCGCTGTCTTGGGCGTAAGCGTAATGCGCAGCGGCACGCGGAACCAGAACACCGAGCCGCAGCAGTAGGTGCTGGTCACCCCGACCTCGCCGCCCATCAGGGTGACCAGCTGCTTGACGATCGACAGCCCCAGCCCGCTGCCGCCGAACAGCCGGGTGGTCGAAGAGTCCCCTTGCTCGAACGGACGGAACAGGCGCGGCAGCACGTCGGCCTCGATGCCGATTCCGGTGTCTTCGACTTCGACGTAGAGCTGGCGGTCGGAGCCTTTGCTGGGGGTCATCACCTGCGCCCGCACCGCCACCCGGCCGCACGGGGTGAACTTGATGGCGTTGCCGAGCAGGTTGTTGAGGATCTGGCGCAGCCGGCCGCGATCGGCCAGGACGAACTCCGCATCCCCGAGCTCGCAGCTGCAGGTAAGCTGGAGCTGTTTCTTCTCCGCGCGCTCGGCAAAGGACTCGACGATGCGCATAAGCTCGGCCTTGAGCGGGAACTCCGACAGGAAGAGCTCCAGCTTCCCGGCTTCCATCTTGGAGAAGTCGAGCAGATCGTCAAGGAGCGTGAGCAGCGTCTCCGCCGCACCCTTGGCGACCTGCAGCCGCTCGCGCTGAGCGGCGTCGGATTCGCGGTGCAGCGCCACCTCCAGCATACCGAGAACTCCGTTCATCGGCGTGCGCAGCTCATGGCTGACCGTGGCGACGAACGCGCTCTTGGCGCGGCTGCCGGCTTCGGCCCGCTCCTTGGCGTCGCGCAGGGTTTCCTCGTTGCGCTTGGCGTGGCGGATGTCCTGGGTGATCGCCGCCAGACACAGATGGGTTCCGGTGTGGGGCTCGCGGACGACGAAGATGCTCTTGCGGACATCGATCATCTCGCCGGTCACGGCGTGGCGGATGGTGGTCTCGCCTTCCCAGCGATCGGTCTCGATGATCGACCGCTGGATGTCGGCTTTGGTGGGGCCGCCGTCGCTTGTGACTTCGGGCCAGAGCAGCGTTCCGGAGAGCTCGGCATCCAGCGGAATTCCGTGCAGCTGGCGCCCGGCCGGGTTCAGATACTCCAGCTCCCCGGACAGCGTCGCCATGGCGACGGAGTCGAGCGAGTTTTCGATCAAGGCGAAGAACTTCTGGCGTTCCTGCGCCGCGACCTGGCTGGCCGTGACATCGCGGATCGTTCCGACCAGGCGCACCGCGCGGCCGTCGTCGCCGCGGATGACCCGGCCGAGCTCGGACACCCAGCGCACCTCGCCGTTCTGGGTAAGCACGTAGTGATTGAACGAGAAGCTGTCTCCGGAATCCGGGGCGCAGGCGGCGCGCAGGCGGCGAATCATGCTCTCGCGCTCTTCCGGAATCAAAAGCTCCATGAACATCTCGGGCGACAAGTTGACCGGCTGCTGCGGCATGCCGAGAATCGACCCCATCTCCGCCGATCCCATGCCGATGGACTGGCGCAGATCCCAGTCCCAGTAGCCGATTCCCTCCGCCAGATAGGCCAGGCGCAGCCGCTCCTCACTGACCCGCAAGGCATCCTGGGCGGCCTTGCGCGCGGTCACGTCCTGCACCAGCATGACGACCGAAGTGACCTCGCCCACATCGTTGGTCAGGGGAAAATAGACCGTGTCGAGCACCATCCGTTGGCCGTGGGTGCTCCACGCGTTTACCGGCTGGCTGAGATCGAGCACGTTCTCCGGAACCGAGACCACCTTGCCGCTCAGCGCTTCCCGGAAGTGCTGCGGCGAGCCGTTGGCGATGGACAGCGGATCGGTAAGGATGTTGAAGGAATTGACGGGATAATCCAGGCTCGGCATGCCGAAGATGCGGCGCTGGGCTTCATTGAGGCGCAGCGTTACGCCGTTGGCGTCGAAGACCTGGATGCCGATCGGCGTGTGATCGAAGATCGCCCGCTGCACGCGCTCGCTGTCCTGAAGCGCCCGCTCGGCACGCCGGCGCTCGGTCACGTCCTGGGTCACGCCGATGATGCGGGTGATGGCGCCGCCGAGTCCCGGGACGGCCTGCGACTCGATGTGGACGAGGCGCTCGGTGCCGTCGAGGCGCCGGATGCGTACGATGATCGGCGCAGGACTCTGTCCGGCCTTCTGCTGGGCGAAGTAGCGATCGAGGAGCTCGGCGTCTTCGGGGTGCACCGCATCGGCAAACGGCGCTCCGGCCGAGATCCAGTCCGGAAGCGCACAGTCCGCGGTGCGCTCCGCCGGCAGGCCGAAGATGGAATAGAGCATCGGCGAGGCGGTAAACTGACCCGTCCGTACATTCACTTCCCAGGTAGCCAGGCCGGCGATGCGCTCGGCTTCGCGCAGCCGCGCCTCCCGGTTGGCCAGCGCGAGCTGCATGCGGGTGAACTTGCGCTGACTGAGCGCCGCCTCCCCTTCCACCTCATCCGCCGGCGGCACGAGCGGCACCAGCGGTTCCAGGTGCTGAACCAGGATAAAGTTGCGGTCGCCCTCCGGCAGGAGCGTTGCGCGCAGCCGGCCGCGCTCACCGCTGTCATCGGGGAGCCAGGCGTCGTGCTGATACTCGCGGATCTCGCCGCGGGCAAGCGTCCGCAAGGCCTGCGAGACTTGCTGCAGCTCCCGCTCCGCAAGGTTGTGGCCGGCGGCACACAGCTCGGTATAAACGCGGCCCAGGCTGCTGCCGTCCGGTGCCTGCCCGGAGGTCATGCGGCGCCACGCGGCGTTTCCCCAACAGATCACTTCATGGCGGTCCAAAATGACGATCGGAGCCTCGATCGCATCCAGGGCCATAAGGAGCACGTCCGCTGAAGCCGGGCCAGCGGGAACCGATTTCTCCATCTTGTCAGATTGCCACGACGGCAAAAAAATGGGAAAGCCCAGTCTGAGCAACCCTTCGCGGTGGTGGCAGCACGGCTTGTCCTACACCGCTTACGGAGTAGGTCGGGAGACAAAGGATAGGAGGGCCGCGAACTCGCTTTCCAGCTCTAGGAGCGCCGGCTCCGCACCGGTGTCTTCCTTCTGTCGAGCCAGAAGCTCCAGTTTCCGACATAGCTGCGCCAGATGCCGGGCGCTCAGCAAAAGCACGCTGCCCAGGAGTCGATGCGCGCCCGACTGCATCGCCTTGTAATCGCGGCGGTCGTGAGCGCTGCGAAGGTCGAGGAGCTGTGCACTACCATCGGTTCGGAACATGCCGATGAGCTCCGTGACAAGCTCCGGCCCCAGGGTCTCGGAGAGCTCGCGCAGGCGCTGATCGACATGGTCGGCATCGGTCGGAAGCATCCCCGAAAACCCCCGTGTTAACTATCTCACAGTGCCCGCGCCAATACAACTCATGGGGCGGCGGCGAGCGTCTTATAGCGCTTGGGCGCCCTTACGCGCTGGAAAATCACAGACTTAGAAGGCTCCGGCCTTTATGCGGCGGCCGGGATCGCTGTCAGGAAGGAGCCTACAGACCGGCGCGCGGAATGAAATAAGAGCCAAGTCATGGGGCGGTGATCGCTTGCGCCGGAGATCAAGAAAACCGCGGCGGCGCCGCAGCGCATCTCAGTTATTTGCGGTGCCGCGCACCTAGGAGGCGCGGGCCGCCTGGCATTGCAGCCACGTACTGCCCGGCTGCGGCTGGCATCGGTCTTGCGTTTGGTTTCACCATCGCCAACCACTATCTGGAGACTTGCCTATGAGTGCTTTAACCAACGTCTTTGCTGGTAGGAGTCTTTTGCCCGCGCATCGGGCTCACCGCGCGCCTGGCCGCTTTTCCCGGACGGCTCTTTCGTTCTGCTTGCCGCTCATCGCCGCTTTTTACGCATGCGGCGGAGATAACAGCCAGCCGATCTGCCAGCCGTCCAGCACCGCGCAAGCGGTCGCGGATCTCTGCGCGCCGACAAGCATCGCCTCGGGTCAGACGCTGCGGCTGCAAGTCCGCGAGCAGTGCGGCGGATGCACCCAGCGCGCCACCCGCTGCGAGGCGGTCGTGCAAGGACAGGAGCTGAAGCTGCGGCTCCTTGGCGAGTCCTGCACCTTGCCGACCGGCAGCGCGTGCCCGGCGATCTGCGCAGTCAATACTTTTGACTGCAGCGTCGCTCCGCTTGCCGCCGGTACCTATCGCGTCTCGACGGACAGCGGCACGAGCACGGTGGTCATGATGACCGCCAGCCCCACGGTGTCGGCCACCTCGTGCACTTTGCCTTGAGTCTGCGCTGAAGGGATGAAGAAGGAAGGGGGATGAGGCGGCGGCCGCAGAATCGGGCCGCCGCCGCCGGCGCGGCTAGTTGTTGAAGTAGGGAGCCAGCAGCTTGTCGATGTACTGCTGCAGATCCTCGGCTTGCGCCAGCTCATCGCCGGTCAGGGTTCCGGCCATGATGTCGCCCGCCAGCGCCGCCGCGCCTTCGCGCAGGGCGTTGAAGGCGGCCACGGTCTGCATCTTCTTGAGGATGGTCGCCGCCTGCTTGCGCGTCGCCACCGAGCGGATCTTGTCGCTGTTTTTGATCTGACCGCTAAGCTCCGCCATGATCGAGGCGTCGAAGGTCGTCTCGCTCGGCGGATCATCGGTGAAGCGGCCGCGCAGCGAAGCGTCATCGAGCAGCAGGCGCCGCATCACGTGCTGCGCCAGGAAATCGACGCGCTCGCCGTAGCCCGGCACCGTCTTGAGCTTGGTCGCATCCGCCTTGCCGACGAGCAGCGAGTAGCCGGTCTGGTTCGCCACGTCCTTCCACACGCCGTTGAGGCCCGCCACGGTGGTCGCCTGACGCAGGTAGCCGAGCACCAGGTTCAGGGTGTTGTTCGGATACACCGGGCTATTGCCGTCAAGGAAGTCCTTGAGGTAGCCGGTGTACGAGGGCAGGTTCACCTTGGTGTACGGATCGTCGGTGCGATCGAACGTGGTGCAGTCCGGATCGAACGCCACGTTGCCGTCGTTGCAGAACTTGTCCGTCGGGGCGGTCATCGACAAGCCGTAAAGGAGCTTGATCGCCGCGATGTCCCAGCTCTGCGGGGTGCTGGCGAAGATCGCATCGAAGTCGTCGATGTACTCCATGACCGACGAGGAGTAGATGCTCTTGGCCGTATCGAACTTGAGCGAGCCTTTGAAGTTGTGGCGCAGGCCCAGGGTGTGGCCGACCTCGTGCAGGACGACGTGGGTGATGTACTGCTCGATCTTCTGCTTCTTGGTCAAAAGGGTCGCCGACGGGCTGTCCGGAAGCGGCTCTTTGGGATCGTCCATCCGGCCGGTGTTCTTGTAGATCGGAGCCCACTTGTCACACAGCGGCTCGGCGTTCTTGCGCGGCATGCCGCCCCACAGAAGGGTCGGCAGCTTGGGCTTGTCCAGCTTCGGCAGCAACGTCGTCGGATCGTCGGTGAAGATCAGGTCGGCGATCTGGGCCCAGAGCGAGCTGAAATACACGCTCGCGCCGCGAATCTCGCTGGTGTTGGGGTTGATGCGCCAGTTGGCGAACGCGGCGCCGTAGCTCGGGTCGAGGTCGACCAGGATGTAGTTCGTGTCGTCATCGGCCCACGAGTCATCCGCGGTTCCCTTTTTGACCTTGAGCGCCTCGTAACCGAACACCGAGTTCCAGCCGGTCACGCCCTTGGCGATGGCGCCGTACAGATCGACGCCCACGAAGTCGGGGCTGGACGCCTGCAGCTTGTCGATGTCCGGCGAGACCACCCACTGAATCGGCTTCATCGCCGACACCGCCCACTTCGCCGAGCCCTGGGTCAGGCCGCCGGTGTTGGGGACAAGGCGCGCGTCGCCGCGGAAAAACAGATCCTCGCCATCGGGGCTCAGGTACACCTTGCTCTCGGTGTAGCCGGGCGTCTCGGCGTAGCGGCGGATCGCCATGCCGAGGGTGCCGGAGGCGCGGAACTCATTGGCCTCACGACCGGAGTCGGGGTTATAGAGGTTGCCGTAGCCGGTGAACACCTCTTCGAAGGTGACGCCGTCATCGAGCGAGCGGAAGCGCTGCGAGAAGGCAAGCTCGACGTTGAACTGATCCGGCTGCGAGCCGGTCGCGTAGCCGTCCTTGAGGAGGCTGAAGCGGTTCATGCCCGCCGCCGGATCGAACAGCACGTACTGCGAGGCGCCGGGCAGCCGGTCAAACGGCGCGTAGGCGACCTGGGGGTAGGCCTCGACCAGGAGGTCGGGGTTGAACGTGTCGCTGGTCTTGTTGCCGGCGGCGGTGTCAAAGACGAACAGCTTGCCGTTCTGGTTTCGGAACGACACGACGCGGGTGCCGAGCGACCGCGCCGCGCCGGCGGCCACCGCCCCCGGGAAGAACTGCTTGATGTACGCCGAGAGGAACCACTGCTTGGTGGTGCCGAGCTCCCGCTTATTGATCGCCAGATAGAAGTCGTCGCCGGTTCCGTACATGTCCAGAACGCCGGCCGCCTTCAGGGCCCGCTGGCGCAGCGCCTTGGCTTCGCCGGTGACCGCCTTGGGAATGATGACGAAGGGCTGATCTCCATCGAGACGGATTTCCGCCTCGGGTTCCGCAGGAGCGCACGCGCCGTAGATGCCGCACGCCGCGAGCGCGGTGGCCGCTACGACCGGACGGAGCCGCGACGCGGAGCGAGGACGTGGAGTCTTAGGAACTGTCGTGTGCCTCATTGATTGACCTCTTTTATTGAGCGGCGCCATGCCGCTCGTGTAGTGCGGGCCGATCCTTAACACAGGCAAATGACAGGGTGAAGAAACTGGCTGAATTGCTGAGGCCGGTAAGATTGGGACGTCTTGCGCCCAATCTGCTTAGGCGATGACGAAGTTTATGATCTTGTCTTTGACGAAGATGACCTTGCGCACGGTCTTGCCGGTGAGCTGGTTGTGGACGGCGGGAACGGCGCGCGCCAGCTCTTCGACCCGCGCTTGCTCGGCGCCGGGCTCTACCTCGATGCTGCCGCGCGTCTTACCGAGGACCTGCACGGCGACGATGATGACATCGTCCTTGGCCAGCTCCGGATCGAAGACCGGCCACTTGGCATAGGTCAGCGAAGAAGTCTCGCCGAGCTGCTGCCACAGCTCCTCCGCAAGGTGCGGCGCAAACGGCGCCAGCAGCTGCACGAACGGCAGCATGCAGCGGCGCGGCCGCCGGCCGGCCTTGGTGAAGTGGTTGACGAAGATCATGAACTGACTGATCGCCGTGTTGAAGCGCAGCCCCTCGATGTCCTCGGTGGTCTTGCGGATGGTCTTGTGCAGGACCTTGAGATCTTCGGCGGTGGGCTCGTCATCGGTGACCAGGAATCGCGCCGGCTGCTCCGGCGCCGCCTCGTCCGCGTCCTGAACGAACAGCCGCCACGTCCGCTGCAGGAAGCGGTACACGCCCTCGATGTCCTGGGTCGACCAGGGCTTGTCGCGCTCCAGCGGGCCCATGAACATCTCGTAAAGACGCAGCGTGTCGGCCCCGTACTTGCCCACGACCTCGTCGGGGTTTATGACGTTGCCGCGCGACTTTGACATCTTTTCGCCGTCTTCGCCGAGGATCATCCCCTGGTGGACGAGCTTCTTGAACGGCTCCTGCACCTCCACCAGGCCGGCGTCGTACATCACCTTGGTCCAAAAGCGCGCATATAGAAGGTGGCCGACCGCGTGCTCATCGCCGCCCAGGTACAGATCCACGGGCAGCCAGTAGCGGGCCACATCCTTGCTGCACGGCTCCTTGTCGTTGTGCGGATCGCAGTAGCGGAGAAAGTACCAGGACGAGCCGGCGCTGCCCGGCATGGTGTCGGTCTCGCGGCGCACCGTCTCACCGGTCTGTTTGCAGGTGGTGTGGACGAAGCTCGTGATCGCGGCGAGCGGGCTCTCCCCGGTGCCGGTGGGCTCGTAGCTCTGCACGTCGGGCAGAAGGACCGGCAGCTCGCCCTCCGGCACGGCGCGCAGGCCGCCTCCTTCTAAATGAAGGATCGGCAGCGGCTCCCCCCAGTAGCGCTGGCGCGAGAACAGCCAGTCGCGCAGGCGGTACTGCACGGTGCCCTGGCCGATCTTCCACTCCTCCGCCTTTTTTATGACCGCCGCCTTGGCCGCCGCCGTCGCCAGACCGTTGATGAAGCCCGAGTCCACCGCCGTGCCGTCGCAGCCAAAGCAGGTACCCGGCGGATGGCCGCACTCGACCACGCGGCGCACCGGCAGGCCGAACGCCTGGGCGAACTCGAAGTCGCGCTCATCGTGCGCCGGCACCGCCATGATCGCCCCGGTGCCGTAGCTCAAAAGCACGTGGTCGCCGATCCACACCGGGATGTCTTCGCCGCTGAAGGGATTTTTGGCATAGGCGCCGATGAAGCAGCCGGTCTTGTCCTTGGCCCGCTCCTGCCGCGCCAGCTCGCTCTTTTGCGCCGTGCGGTCGACGTATTCCTTCACCTCCGCCTGGCGGTCCGGGGTGGTGAGCGCGGCGACCAGCGGATGCTCCGGCGCCAGCACCATATAGGTCGCGCCGAAGATCGTGTCGGGCCGCGTGGTGAAGATTTCGATCGTCTCTTCCCAGCCGGAGACCGCGAAGCGGGCGCGCATTCCCTCGCTGCGGCCGATCCACTTGCGCTGCAGCTCCTTGGTGCCCTCCGGCCAGTCGAGGCCATCGAGGTCGCGCAGCAGCCGCTCCGCGTAGTCGGTGATGCGCAGCATCCACTGCAGCATCGGCTTGCGGAACACCGGGTGGCCGCCGCGCTGCGACTTGCCGTCGACCACTTCCTCGTTGGCAAGGACGGTGCGCAGCGCCGGACACCAGTTTACCGGCACCTCTTTCTGATAGGCCAGGCCGCGCTCGAACAGCTTCAGGAACAGGTACTGCGTCCACTTATAATAGGAAGGGTCGCTGGTGGCGAACTCGCGCGACCAGTCGTAGCTGAAGCCGAGCATCTTGAGCTGCCGGCGGAAGCTGTCGATCGCCTTGGTCGTGGTGATCTGCGGGTGCACGCCGGTCTGCAGCGCATACTGCTCCGCCGGCAGGCCGAAGGCGTCCCAGCCCATCGGATGAAGGACGTTGTAGCCGCAGGCGCGCTTATACCGCGATACGATGTCGGTCGCGGTGTACCCCTCAGGGTGTCCGACGTGTAGGCCCGAGCTCGACGGGTAGGGAAACATGTCGAGGACGTAGTACTTGGGCCGCGTGCCGCCCTGCTCCGCCGCGAAGACCCCGGTCTTTTCCCAGAACTGCTGCCACTTTGGTTCGATCTGCTGCGGTTTGTAGGCCATGGTCTACATGGTTCTACCCGAATTCCCGCTCCCCTAGAAGAAACTGCGCGCCAAATCGCCGCAAAAATCGCCCGAAAAACGAAAAAAATCACCGCGTTATCCGCTCCGGGTGGGCGGCGTCGAACCTCGTTACCGTCGCCAAGCGTGGAAAATTTCGCTAAACGGCGGCGAAACCGACCGGCAACAGCGGCTTTGCCGCGATAGCCTTTTGTGTCAGAGTAATCAGCACTCGCGCAAGGTGTCACGCCGGCCGCGCGGCGTGCGTGGTATTGTGCGCCGCTAGAAAGAGCGGAGGGCTACTACGTGACCTCAAGTGACCGATCGGAACAATCCGCGATGCGACCTGAATCCTACCGAGCGTCCGCCCACGATCTGAGTAGCCGTTTAATCAACCGGCTGATACACCGGCCGACGAGCCTGCTGTCGCGACAGCCGGCCGGCCAACCCACCCCGAGCGGTGATGTCACCGTCGCGGCAGCCACCGCGTCCCGGCCCCCCTTGCCGCCTTCCCCCCTGCGCTGCCGGTCCGCGGCGCGCCCGGGACTGCGGGCTCGGCTCGGCTTGGCGGCGGCAACGGCGGCGGCGGCAGCGGTCTTGTTCACCGCCGGGCCGGCGCACGCTATCGGCGACGCGGCGCCGCTCGACATCAACAAGTTTCACCCGGCGCCCGGCAACAGCAAGATCCTCATCGTGGATCTGGCTGAGGTCGGACCGCACCTGCAGCTGGTCCCGCAGCTGTTTCTCCACTACGCCCGCCGACCGCTCGTCTACACCCTGGGCGGCATCCCCAAAGCGGATCTGGTTCAGAACCGGCTGACCACGGACCTGTCGATCTCCCTGGCGCTGTGGCGCCACCTGCAGATCGCCTTGGCCCTGCCCGTCACCCTCTACCAGAACGGCCAGCTCCCAGAGGACGGCTTCCTGCCGCCGATGGATTCGAACTCGCACACCCTGCCGGCGAACATCGCGACGATCGGGCAAGAGGATCTGCGGCTGCTCATCAAGGGCGTGTTCTGGAACCACCGGCC
>CALFML010000366.1 GCA_937879845.1 uncultured Myxococcales bacterium | reverse complement strand
GCGCCCCGGAGAGGCCTTGGGCTCGGGCCCATGCCTTACGCAGCACTCGCGCGCTTGTACTCCTGTTCAAACCGCTCGGTGCCTCGCGTTCCTGTCTCGGTCTGTGCGGCAGAGCTCCCAGCTATCCGCGGGTCGGTTCCTCCGCGATCACGGCCTCCGCCAGCACGGTTTCCAGCTCCGCGGGCAGATACTGGGCGACGATCCGCTTGCCCAGCTCGGGCAGGATCTTCTCCTTGTCCCGGTCTTCCCAATCTAATTTCTCCGTGATCTGCATAGCCGGGAAGTATCTGCGCAGGTTGGGAATGCCGAGGACTTGCTCTCCTTGGGCCAAGAGACCGTCAATGTAGTCATCAAACTCGCTTTGCTGCTCGATGCGGACCCCGAAGATGCTATTGGGCCCGTCGCCATGGCTCATGCTCGTAAATCCTCGACAGCTGTACACCCGCTTCTGGAAGATCTCAGCCGCGGTGCCGGCGGTCAGACCGGCGTCCTTTTTCAGCCACGGAGGCACATATGAGTCAATGTCCTTGGCCAGCTGCTCCTGCGTGGTGGACAGCGCCGCGACGCCAGCCCCGACGATCGCTCCGGCGAGCGGGTTGATGGCCGTAATCACGGCGGTCGCGGCGGCCTCAATCGCTTCTACGATACGAAGCGCGCTGGCGCTTTTCTTGTATTCTTCCAGCCTTCGCTCTTCCTCCGGGGTCGGCTGCGCGTCCGCCACGAGCGCTTGGAAGTATTGAGGCATGCGCTTGAGAACGGCCGCGCGCAGGCGTTCTTTGAGCTTTACGACGATCGCGTCGGCCAGCTCTCGGTGCTCTGGTGCCGTTGCAGCGGGAGCGGCTTGGGCCGGAGCAGCGCGCAGCGGCCGTGGCGCGAGCTCGGAGGAGACGGACAGACTTGGTGAAGGACTCGCTCGCCTTACTGCATAGACGGTCTTGCGCCAATCGGCCCCGAAGAGGTCTACCAGCAGCCACCCCGGCACCGCATAGGCCCCCTGCCCCTCGAAGGCGACCACGCCCGCGTCCGGATCGAGTCCGAAGGCGGCCGGCGACTTTTGCCCGTAGAGTCGCTGCCAGCTTCCAGGCTGCCCACCATACCCGAAGCCTTCGGCCGGGTCCGCCGTCACGTATACGCGACCCTTGGCCCTCACGTGAGCGTGATGGTTCTGGAAAACCAAGTCCTGCCATAAGGGGACCCGCTTTCCATCGAGCATCCCAAAGATCTCAAACGTGACACGCACCGGTTCAACCGCAGCGAGAACGTCCTGCGGAGAGGGAGACTTGCTCGACGGAGAGGGCATCTTGGATCCTTTTGCCCAAAAGACCTGCGGCCGTTACGTCGCAGCTTGAAGCAGCTGTCTCCAGCCGGAGCCCAGCATCTTCTCCAGCGTATGCGCGTCAATCGGACGAGGTCTGCTCCCGTCAAAGGCGACCACTCCCACCTGCAGATCGAGTCCGAAGGCCAATGGCGAGGCCCCCCCGGACGCTTGCGGCCACGCCCCGGGCGAGCCTCCGAGCCCGAATCCTTCCCCCGGATGGGCACCGATGACGATGCGTCCCCCGCGGATGACGTGGCTGAGCAGTCCGTCGGGCCGCAGGATGTCCCAGACCGGTACTTTTCGGCCTCGAAGCATGCCGAAGATCTCTTTGGTGACCAAGGCCAACGGGGGTGGCGATGCGGGGGGCGGCAGCGGAGGCCGCGGCGTGTAAACAGGGGCCTGGCGCAGGATCGGAACCGGCACCTGCGCGAGCTGCGCTGGCGTTGGGACAAAGCCCCGCGGATCCTTCGGAGGACGCGGTGCCAGGCCGTCGGCCAGACCCCGCTGATAGTCCGCGGTCCACCGGTTCCCTTCGCGAAGCCGCTGGATCGCGGTCCCTGGATCTTGCAGCGCCCACAGATAGCCAGACCAGTAGTCGTCCACCCAGCTCGGCAGCTTGACGATGCCTGGGTTCGGAGCGGGCCAGCTGCCGGCCGGCATTCCTGCGGGTTGATTCGCGGCCGGTGGCGCTCCAGCGGGCGACCCGGCGGTTCCATAAGGGCTCTGCGGAATCAGACCCGTCTGCGGGTCTGCGACCCCGATTTTAACGGGCAAAGGCTGGCCGTCCGGACCGGTCAATATGGCCTCCTCGCCCACGCGCGAGGGGAGCCCGTCCCAGGCGTCCTTATTGCCCTCGTTCGACCACCAGGAAGGTGTGCCCGGTGGCGGATTGCCGGTGGCCGGTCCACTTAGCAAATACAGCGCTCGGCTGCGGCCACTCAAGTAGTAGTCGCGGTTCACGCCGGTTGGAATATCCGAATACATCCGTCGCTCCTGTTCAGGGTGGACCGCCAAAGGGACCCTGGCCAGCGCTTCGCGCGCTGGCCAAGGTTCCGCTCAGGTCGGCTCCTTGCATGCAGCGCACGCCCTCCGAACCGGAGAGCGGCTTAGCAGGCCTCGTGCGCGAGATCGTGCACGCGGCCCAGGCACATCGGCTACGCTCCCAGCGTCGCGAAGCCCACGTCCAGCGTGCTGCCGGTGACCAGCGGCAGGGTGCTGACCACCTGAAAGCCGCTGGGCGTGACATTGACGACGCAGATCCCCAGCCCCTGCGCGGCCACGACCGGTACATAGGTCTGCCCGTTTCGCGTCCAGGGACTGCCGAAGTTCACCTGAAAGAGAACCGAACCGGGGCTCACGCCGCTGCCGCTGGCCACGATGCGCCACTTGGAAGCGCGGTCGTGGTTCTGCGACAGGGTTTGATAGGAAGTCACGGCCTCCGACCCGAGCGGCACGACGCTCAGGTTGAGGTTGACCTGCGACAGGGTCGGGGGACCGTAGGCCGGCGCTCCGTTGCCAGGGGTTGTCACCGAGTGCGGATCGGACTTGCCCGTCCCCGCGCTGCCCGCGCCCTGGTCCGCGAACAGCTTGGTCCACGCCTCCACAAACTGCTCGAGCGTCAGGTTGCTCTTGTACAGCACGCGCGTGAGCGCCTGGGCCGCGGAGTAGATCTGCGTGCGCTGCTGCTCGGTGGGCGGCTCTTTCTGCAGCAGTCCCAAGATCCAGCTCTGCGTCTCCGCGTACACGAGCCCGAGGAAAAAGCTGCTCAGGTCCCCGGCTTTTTTGGCCATGCCCTGCTCGTCGTATTCGCCTTCCTTGAGCGGCCACTGCAGGTTCTGGATGTGCGCCCGCATGCCCTCCGCCAGATCGATGCGCCGCAGCTGGTTGAGGGACGGGGCCAGGCCCGGGTTGGCTTTCTTCTGCTCCGCCAGCATCAGCCCGCCGAGCGCATCGGCGACAATCGGCCGCTCCAGCCGCTGGAAGAATCCGCTCGACACGAGGTCTCGGAACAGCTGCAGCGCCGCATGCGCGGTGTCTTTGGCTTGCACGACCTGCCGGCGGTGCCGGTTGTCGTTCTCCAGCCAGTGTGTGCCGAGCGTAACCAGCGCGCCCGTCAGGGCTCCTTCAAATTCATCCGTTTGCATCCACATTCTCCTTCCTTGCTGAATCAAAAAACGGCAGCGGTCCGCCGCTGCCCAGATCGATGACCGTGTCCTATTTGCGATGCCGGCCCAGGGTTTCGGAAAGAAGAAGGCCCGCGCCCAGGCCCAGGCCCCCGACCAGCAGCGCCGAACCCGTCCCGTCCCCGCCGCTGCTTCCGTACCCGCCGCGACGCCGCATGAAGTCGGCGATCGTCCGCGTCCCGCCAATTCCCGCATCGACCAGCGCCCGGACGGTCTCCTCCTCGAGCGTGTTGATGGTCAACGTGTAGGCGTCGTTGGTCGCATCAAAGAGGTCGAGCATCGGACCGATGACGCTGGGGTTGGTCGTCAGCTGGCTGGCGAGCTTCTCACGGGCCGAGGAGATCGATGCCTTCAGCTCTAGGAAGTCCTGGCGCCGCGCGCTGAAGTTACGCGCCTCGAGCGCGCTGTTGACCGTCTCGGCGGCATCGGCGGCGGTGCGGAGCCCTGAGCCGCCGCCTCCGCCGCCGCCTCCTCCTCGGCGCGTGTTGATCTCAGGCATGCCGCCGCCGGCACTGCCGCTCAGCGCGTTCATCGCCGTCTGGAAATCGGCGGCGCTGGCGAAGTGGACCACGGTGCCGTTCACGCGCACCGGGAATCCGCCTCCCTGCGAAGGAATCGCCAAAGCGGTTTCCTGTTCCTTTGGCACCATGCGAACTGTGAAGGTGCCGTCTTCGTTGCGAGCTACAATCTGCAGGCTCCCCGTAATATCCGTCATTTCCCATCTCCTAATGCGCCCAAGGGGGCGCGGGTTCCAATCAGCACGTTGCGCCAGTCGCCAAAGAGGCGACTCAAAAGAGAAGCCCCCAGGGGCTTGACCGTAAATCCATCCAAGGCCACAACGCCGACCTCTTCGCCGTCCATTCCGAAGGCCGAAGGCGGTCCGAACGTCCAGGCTCCGGGACGGCCGCCAAGTCCGAACCCCTCGTCCGGCTGGTCCGTCATCAGGATTCGCGCGCCCGGCGCGACCGTCAACGCGCCGGAGCTACTCTCCGTCAGGACCGAGGACAGCGGCACTTTCTGTCCGTTCCGCATGGCGAATAGCTCGAGCGTCCGAAACGGCGAGGCCGGCTGCGGAGCGCATGTCACCGACACGAGCTCCCGTCCATCCGGAGGCGTCGCATCGGACCGCCGCGGCTTGCGCAACAGCTTGCGCACAAGTGGCATTCCCGTTGACGCCAGTTCGCGGACGATGGCTTGCTGCTCCGGCGCTTCCAGCTGCTGGAGACGTTCCAACGCCTCTTTGAAGCTGCGGACCAGCGCTCGCGATCGGTCCGGACTGCCAGCCGGCGAGAGCGGGCGATCTGCAGCCGGCTCCTGAGTTCCTTCTTTGTTCTGACCCTCCACCGGCTGGTTGTCAAGAGCTCCTGTGTTCGAATTGCGATCGACTTCGAAGCGAAGCAGCGGACAGCCCTCCTGTGTGCAGGCGCCCACGCCCTCGGCAATCCAGGCCTTCCCTGTAGCGAGATGGATGATGCGAACAAACGCAATGTCCCACGGTCGCTCTGGATCGAGATTGGCATCGAGGCTGCCGCTGGTAATCTCCCCAAGATCCTCGTCCGCTTCGAACAGGCCGCTGGCCAGCGCCCCTTTGCTGAAGGGACCGGGCGGCAATAAGAAGTCATCGGTCACGCCGCCCGTGCCGTGCAGATTGAGCGTCACTTGCCCGTCGGTTCCGCTGTAGGGCGCATCGGCGGTCTGAATTTCCCATCGATACCGAAACATCACGATGCACCTCCCCCTTTGTTGGCAAAGAGCGTGTTGGCCTCTCCCGGATATAAGCCCAGCGCATGCGCAGCTTCTTGAAAGGACCCAAGGGTCGGCGTGAAGCTGTAGCGAGTCCCGCGCCGCGGCTCGGGCAGGAGCGGCGCGACTTCGTCTTTCGCCACCAGGCCTTTAAGCGCGGCGAAGGAATCCGTGCCGGCCTGGGGTGTCTCCTCAGATGAACTTTGGCTCAGGCCCAGGTAGGCATCGGCCCCCTCGATCTGATCGGCCATCGCGACCGCGGTTTCTCCCAGCGGAAGCGGGGCGCCCAGGAGCAACGCATCTCGCAGCGCCGCTCCGACTCTGAGCATCTGAGCAACTTGCTTCCCGAGGACGGGAATTGAGTAGGTTTGTACCGCAATGCTGGCACCGACTCCGGAGATGGCGGCCGGGTCCGTCCGGGGACTCTTTGCGCGCCGGGTCGCCAGGGCCGGGAGCTGCCGCATGAACTCGGCTTCCCATCCTGCGAAATCATCTAGCAGGCTCCCGGCCGTCTCAGCCGCCGCCAGCAGGTACGCTTGAAGCGCCCCGGTCAGCGAGGTATAGTTCGCGGCCAGGTTGGCGAGCCGGCTGGGATCCCCATGAAGCGTATGCCAGAACGCATCGACGATATCGCCTTGATCGATGCCGAGCAGATTGGTGGCCGACCGCGCCGGGTACTGCGGCAGTGCAGGCGGGTCCGCACGTTCTGCTTTTCCCGGCTTCTCAGATTCCTCAGGAGAAGTCGGCTGGCTTTCAACCAGCGGCAGGACGCGTACCGCAATCCGCTTGCCCGTGGCCTGCTCCACGGACGCCTTGTCCGGTCCGCTCAGGATGAGGCGGACCTGCCGCGAGGAGTAGCCGAGATCAATAAGCCCATCAGCCACCATCAGTCGCTCGGGGTCGGTCAGCTGAATGGGTGCAGCGCTCGCGGAGCCTGCTGCGCGCACCGGAGCTACCCGCCGGAAATCATGCGTATCAAACAAATGAAATCGTGTTTCTTGTGCCATCGTGAAACCTCTCAGGCCGTGCGCCGCGGCAAGAGCTTGTCGGGCGCAAGCGGCTTGCCGTAGCCGTCGGTGGAAGATGAGTCGTAGCCGAGCCGCATCTCAAAGTGCAGATGCGGAACAACGGCTCCGCTGGTGTAGGGCGGCGCGACCTCGCCGATCCGGATGCCCCGGCCCACCTGGCTGCCTACGGCAACAAACACGCTGCCGAGATGGAGGTACCGATAGACGATGCCGCCCGTGCCCTCAATGTCGATGTAAAGGCCTGCGCGCCGGCTGTGCGCGGCCGTAGCGAAGCGCCCGTCCTTGATCTTCTTGACGAGGCCCGCCGCCGCGCTGAAGACGTCGGTGCCAGCTGGAACAAAGAGATCAATCCCGCGATGGGGTCGCCCTGTGCCCGGCCGCGACGCAGTCACGGAATCCCCGATTCGCTCGATCCGTCCTTGGAGCGGCCACCCGATTCCTTCGGTAGCGATTCGGAGGCTACTTGAAAAATTCGATGCCATCGATCGTCCTCAACTTGTTTCGAAGTCCCCACCGCTCGCGCAGGCTGTCCGCATCGAACCGATAGCGGAGCAAGCGGCTCTCGCGCGGGGTGAGCGCCTGGCCCGCGCGCTGTTTGGCGCGGGCGCGCTCTGCGATGCGAAAGGCAGCGTCCTGCTCCGCCGGTTCGAAAAAGCGCTTGGCCCCAGGGATGGTTGAAGGCTCTAGACCTGCCAGAACGCGCCGCGCCAGTTGCCGGAACGGTTCGGTCGCCGACTGGTCCGTGGAGACCGGGCGGCGCTTTCCACCGCCGGCCTGCTGGCCTTGTGGTCCCCAGCCGGACCCCGCGGTGATGTGGTCATACAGAGTCTGGCCGGGCGCCGTTGAGCGGATCTGCGTCCAGATTTGTTCGATGTGCAGCGCTCGGCTTCCCCGCGGATTCTCTGAGCTGAGCATGCGTGCGGCGGCTTCCACATCCAGCTCCGCCCACGGAGCCGCTGGAGCTATCGCGGTCCCCCCGCTACCAGGCTCTTTCTTTCGAAGGGCCAAGGCGGCAATGGCGACGCCGGCCGCCAGAGTAAGGCTGCCGAAGAGAAAGAACTCAAAGGGAAGCGCATCCTGTCGTCTCCCGCTCATTTGGTCCTCCTGGGCTCGGCCAGCGCGAACGCAATCGCCGTCCCGGTCCCAAGGGCGGCCACCACCCCGAGGATCGCCGGCAGAACCAGCGAGTTCCCAGCGGGCGGCGGTGGAGGCAGCGGCGTCCTACCTTCGCCGGCACGGCGGCGGGAAGGCTCCTTCGCTTTGCCCTCCCGCGCTTTTTCTTCCGCACGCGATGCGTCCTCCGCTTTCGCACGCGGCGATTCCTCGGTCGGCTTCGTCCGCCGCTGCCCCGCCTCCTTCATCGCACGGTCGTATTCCGCATTGAGCCACTCGGGCGCGGGGTACCGTTTTTTCAATCCCGCCTCGACGGATTTGAAGACCCGGTGCGTCAAGATGACTTCCAGCAGCGTGAGGACGCCATCGGTCACCGCGGTCGCAAAGAAGCGCGCGGCTTCCTCGATCTGCGCCTCGTTCTGGGCGCGATAGGCCGTGAGCGCCCAGCCCTTGAGGTTTTGCCAGGTCAGGGCCAGCTGTTCATAAATCTGATACAGACCGTACGCGCCGAGCAGGCCGTTGATGACCAGCGCAATGGGTCCCCCGACCAATGTCGCGATGGCCCACCCGGCCAAGATGATGCCCAGGACCCACAGACTCTGCGGCGTCAGCAGGTTCTGGAAGTGCTCCACGGCGGCCGGCTCCAGGTAGCGGAGGCTCCACACCATGGAGAGCACGAACCGGCCGGCTGCGCGCGCCAGCGCCTGCGATGCGCCTGCAATCGTAGTATTGGGTGCTTTGCCCTTTTCAAAGATGTCCATCAATCGATTACCTCCGATGAATCGTTCACATACGAAGACGGATCCGTGATCCTGCTGGCATCTTCCATATCGACCTCCGGCTCTGTGCTGGACCCGGACTCCGTGCTGGATCCGGACTCCGTGCTGGGGGGCTCGTCGTCTCCACGACTATTCCCCGACGTGTCGTCGTCCGAGCTATCAAAGCCCCCCGAGCTCTCCTCGCTCATCCGCTTGCCGTCGGATTTGGATGGGCTGGAGCCCTTGGTCGGGCTGCTGCCTTTCCCGGATGGAGGCGTCGCCGTCACCGTCTTGAAAATGTCGCGCGCGAGGTCGATCCCGCTCTTGATCACGCCAGGGATGCCGCCTGCCTCGCCTTGCTTGGATGGTGCTGGCGCCGGCGCCGGCTTTTCTGTCCGGACGACCGCGGGCGCAGAGGTTGGACGATTTTGCGCCGGCACTGCGCTTTTCGGGACTCCCGGCCCAGCCAGGATCCGCGCGGAGGCTTCGGGGGACCAGCCCAGGGCCAAGAGCGAGGCCAAGAGGAGATCGGACTTTTCCGGTGCCGCCTCGACCAGCCGCGCCGCGGGCTGCGGAGTAGGCGTCGAAGCGGGCGATGGCGCGCTCCGGACCACGCGGTAGTCCACATGCTCAAAGGCCTTGGCCGGGCTCGGCGGAGATGATGCCCCAGGCAGGACCGGACCGCCCAGGCGCTTTACAAGCGCGCTGGCAACCGTCGTGAATTTCGGGGAGGCCAACCACGAGAGAAATCCCTGCTTGGCAATGGAGCCCAGATCCTTGAGTGCCGAAGCAAAGTAGGACGCGGCGGCGGCAAGGCTCCCGCGGTCTCCGCCCGCCTGCGCCGTCTCGCGAAACTTCTGAAACGACCGCGGGAACCAGCCCTCGAAACTCTGGATCTGGTCGATCAGCGGAGAGACTCCAGTACTTGACAGCTCGCCGAGCGTGTCTCCTGCATTCCGACGCATCCAGCAGGCGACGACCAAGGCCAGCCCCCAGGCGGGGCTTGCGGCTCCGTCTGCGCGGTAGAGCGCGATCCGGAGGGCCTCTTCCACCTGGGGGGCGGCTTGCACCTGAGCGGCGTAGAGCCGATTGGCCAGGCTCAATAAGGCGGCGGCGTCCATCTCAGCTTCCCTGGCCCGCGGCCGCCTTGAGCGCCGCGATCTCCGCGCGAAGTGCCGCGTTGTCTTCGGTGAGGCTCTTGGAGTTGGCCATCCGAAAGCGCACCGCTCGCGCCAGATTGAACCACCCGAGCGTCGAGAAGATCTTGCCGGCCTCGGACAGGACCTGGCGGCTCCGCGTCGGCAGCCGCTTGTCCGCAGGCGGCCGGGTGACCATCTCCGCGATATAGATCAAGGTCCCCATCGCGATGTGCGGGAGCGACTGCAGGAAGTCGTTGTTGCGGGCCAGCCACCCATCCTTGGACCAGGCCCCCAGGGCACGGATTCCCCAGTTGACGAGCTCCGTGGACGCGAACGCCGCGAGGCCGCCGCCCAGATCGATTCCGATCTGCCGGCCTTTTCCCATCTGCGCCAGCGCCATCTTGTGGGCTTCGAGGCGCTTGTTCTGCTCCAGGGTTAGCTTGTCGCGGTCGCGCATCGCCTCGGCTGCCGCCGTCGTCGATTCCTGCACCATCGCCTGAAGCTGTGCGTTCTTTGCATGAAGACTGTGCCGGGCCTGTTTTTCCAATTCACTCGTTGCCATGACTCGCTCCTTTTTGGGTTACGCAGCTTTGAGCTGCCGATCGGCTTCACTCAGCAAGTTCCGCGGGATCGTCCGGCCCCACCACCAGTCGGCGATGGAGTTGAGATCAGACCACTTCAGCGAGCTCGCCCGCGCGAGCCGCAGGAATTCCTCGTAGCCTCGGGACGTAAACGGAATCAGTCCGCCGGACGCCAGCTCTTTCGGGTCGTCGAGGAGGACCCCGTTCTTTACGATGGGAACCCGAGCTTGGTAGTAATACTCCGACTGCCGCAGGCTCTCTGCGATGCGCGGAAGGTCCAGCGCCAGGGTTTCCCGAAACTCCTCGGTCGCCAGGTCAAACCGCGCCTGCCGAAAGACCCAGACCCCTTGCTTCTTGATCTCGTGCAAAAGGTCTGCCAGCGCGTCCTCTACTTCTTCGCGCAGGGGTGTTGGCCACGGCTCCTGCCAGTGCTCCGGGCGCGTGTTCTCCCAGATGGTGTGTGCGTCCTCGGCGGCAAGTTCCTCCCACTTGACCTGTCCGGCGCGGCGGTATCCGATGGCCAGGCGCGGCTCGTAGAGCACGCGACCGAACTCGCCTTGGGTGCCGATTCGGTCGGCGTAGTCCTTGACCGTGTAGCGGGCCGTGCTCCAAATCGCCCCATCGCCTTTAGGGGCAAACGAGAGCACTTGGTGGCGCAGGATGAAGGGGAGGATGAACTTCCAGGCCCATACGTCCCCATCGACCTGGTCGAGTTCCTCGGCAATCTTTCCGATCTGCTCTTGGATCTGGGTTCGCATGACCATGTCGGCACTCAGAAGGTCCCGCTGGCGCAGGGCGATGGAGCGGACCAGGCCCCAGGCCACCTTCACGGTACGGGCGTCGGAGTCGGCCTTGAGCTTCGCTTTGCGCTGCTCTAGGAGTAGGCGCGTCGCCTCCTTGTCCCGCGAGAGGAAGACAAGCCACTCCTCCGGGCTCATGTTCGCCTGCGCGGCGGGGTTGTTCGTCTCGCTGGCCGCACTCTCGATGAGCTCTGCCATCCACTCCCGCTTGCCGCGGATGAGCTCAAAGCGAGCCATGTCCATCGAGCGGGCGCTCAAGATGTAGTAAATCTCGATAACGTCGTACTTGTTGCCCTGGCGCAGCCCGCGGCCGTCTCGCTGAAGGAGCGTGGCGGGCTCCCAGGGCAGATCGCCGTGGTAGATGGCGCAGGTCCGTACCTGGAGGTTCAGCCCTTCGTACGCGACGCGGTTGGCGATGACAACGTCGTAGGCGGGCGTGTCCGAGGTGAAGCTGTCGGCGACCCGCTGCCGCGACAGCGGGGTCGGCGTCATCTCCCCGCTCATGAGCGCGATGCGCTCGCGCGGGATGCCGGTGCTCACAAGCACCTCCCGGAGCCAGTAATGGACCACTGTGTTCTCTAGGAAGATCAGGTGTCCGCACGTAGGCCGCAGCGACACGAGCTCTGCGATCTTCGCCAGCTTCGGGCTGGAGAACGATCGGACCTGTTTGTAATTCTTGCCCGACCACCCCGCTTCGTCGGGGGGCGTATCGAGCTCGCTATGCACTCCCACCAGGCTCATACGCGCCAGCAGCCCAAGTGCACGTGCCCGTTCGCTCTCGATGTGCCCGGCCTTGTTCAGCGCTTTGGTGTACTCAGCGATGTAGCGGTCATACTTTTCCTCTTGCGCCTCATCCATCGGAATCTCCAAGATGTGGCGCTCGGGAGAGGGGATCTTGAGCCCGACCTCGCCGGCGGTCTTGAACTCGCCATAGCGGAACAGCACTTCGCGGAGCTGGTCCAGGTTTTGGAAGCCTACGACGCAAGGCGCTTCCACAATCGACAGGTCCAGGTCTGTCACGAGCTTCTTTTCGATCTTCAGAAACTGGGTGACGTACTGTTCGCTGTCGAGGATGCCGAGGCGCTCCCAGATGCGCTCATCGATGAGCGAGAGCAGGGAAAGAAATTCGAGCGGACTGTTTTTGGCCGGCGTCGCATCGGCCAGGTGCACACCCGCGCCGCCGGCTTGCTTTCGCACAAGGGCGGTCCGGAAGTAGCACTGGTAGGCGATGGTGGAGGCGCTCTGCGGCGCGCCCAGGAACTTGAGCGCACCGCCCTCGCGCGGGCCCACCGTCCACAGGTTCTTGGCGATGTGGGCCTCGTCGAGCGCGATCCAGTCGATTCCCAAGTCCTCCCAGTAGATGCCGGGATCAGGCTCCCACCCCTCGGGCAGCTCCAGAATCTCGGCCACGAACGCTTCCTCTCGCTCCTTCTGGATCGCGGCCCGCCGCTCCGTCACACTCAGGCCCCCATAGGTTTCGCGGAGCTTGGAGAGCTCCTCTTGTTGCAGCTCCGAGAGCTTCTTGCGTTTCTCCAGCTGCCGGATGCGGGTCTCCACGCTGCGGGCCCAAAGCCCGATCTCGCGCGCCAGGGCGGGCGTCGAGCGCACAATCTCAAGAACGCTCTCGGCGCGCATCTGGGTGCGCGGCAGCGCCGAGTAGGTAATCAGCGCCACGTCATACAGGCCCGCTTTGAACCGCTCCCACTTGTCCGCTCGCTCACGTGGGCTGTCGGTCTCGCTCTCCATCTCGCCTTTGCGAGCCCCGCGCTGGATGGCCTTCCGCTTGGCGCCGATGAGGACAACCCGGTAGTCGGGAAGGACCCGCTCGATCTCGGCAATCCAGTTGAATGCGACGCTGTTGGGCACGCAGAGGACCGGACGCCGCGCCCAGCCCTCCTGCCGAGCCAAGGCCAGCGCGGCGAGCGTCGTTCTCGTCTTGCCAAGGCCCACCGCGTAAAAGATGCCCCCGCCGTGGTTGGCGTTGAGGCGGCGCACGCCCGCCCACTGGTAGCCGTAGAGCGGCTTCTGGTCGTTCCACCGCGCCAGCACGAGCGGCTCTTTGGGGTACAGAGGCGGAACCCAGCCCCGATACAGGCGATTGAACGCCTCGACGACCTGCCGCTGCATGCGGGGGCTCGACTCCAACCACTCGGTGAACTGCTCCTTGTACTGGGCGGCCCGCCGCTCGCGGGCCTGGTCCGTGTTTTCCTTGCCGGCTCGGTCGGGTTTGAAGTAGGCGAAATCGTGGTTCACATACCCGAGGAACTCGTAGACATATTCCCGAGCCCGATATGGGAGCAGGTCGTAGGGCACCTCGCGCAGCGTGAGGAACGGCCCGCTGCGCTCGACTTGATAGTCCGCGTCGTCGTAATAGTTCTTCGAGGCGTAGTGCCGAACAAAGGCGCTGATCACCTCTACGGGCAGCCAGCCGAGGCGCGGCTCGACTTGGAGATCGGAGTAGCTGACGGGTCGGATCTGTTCCAGCAGCTTGGCGGCTTGCGCGGCCGCGATTTCGTCCCCGCGCTCGGCCGCGGCGCGCGCTCGGTCGTAGCGCTCCCACAGCGCCCCGGAGTAGTATTCGCCGGGCGGGAAGACGCGACCTTGATCAAAGGCGAAGCCGGCCGCTATGAGCTCCGCTCGGATCATCGGCTCCGTCTTCTGGCCCCCGAGGCTCGCGTGCAGGCGGAGGATGGATTCCAGCGTGGCCTGGCTGTCCCCATGAAGGTAGCTGGCCAGGGCCGGGCTGTCGTCCGGGTTGCCGAGGAACTTTGCCGTATACTTCGGCGGCGTATCGAGCGCGCTCACGAGCTGACCCTCTGCCGTAAGCGCGCTAAAGAGCGGCTGGAGCTCCGGCACGCGCTTTGTGAGCCCGGCGATGCGCAGCTTGGCCGTCGCATCCTGCGCGTGCCAGGACACGACCGCCTGCTTCAGCTCTGCCTGCGCCGCCTGGGCCCGGACTGTGGATTCTTCATCGCCCTTGGCGATGTCTGCGAAGTAGCGGCTGATTTGTCGCGCCAGCTGCAGCGCTTCGGTGTCTGCCTCATCGAGCACGACGGGTTCTTTGCGCGCCGATAGTTCGTAGTGGAATAGGATCGGGGTGCAGTCTCGGCAGATCGGCCGCTCCTCGAACGCGGGCAGGCCTGTGAAGGCGCCACGCACTTGGTAGCCCCACCGCGGCTTGCGGGTCTGGTCTTCATCCCCGGCTTCCTTTCCGACTTCTGTGCCCAGGAGATGCTGCGGGGCGAGCTCGAAGTAGCGGCCCGCGACAATTTCTTCATCGTCGGCCGCGACCTCGGGGAGCAGTCCGCCGCGGGCGCGGAAGAAGAGGACATCCGTAACAAGCAATGCCCCCGGAAACAGCGGCTTGCCGTCTTCGGTCTCCGATGGCAGACGGAAGGCGGCCATCAGGTGCGCCATGCGGAGGATCGTGCGGCGGAGCTCGATGCTGCGGGCACCACGGCCGGTGAGGAAGCCGGCGGGAATCAAGTAGGCGCCGATGCCATGGGCCGCCAGGAACTCCAGGCTGCGCCGGAGCTGATAGACGTAGGCCTGCTTGTCTCGGTAGCTCCGATCCGGGTCAATCGTCGCCGCCGCGCCCCGTTCGCCGTAGGGAGGGTTGCTGACGACCAGCTGATACTGACCGCGCCGTTCGAGGTTTGCTTGGACCCACTGTTCAAAGCTGCCAGCGAACACCTCCACGTCCGGCCGAACGGCTTGCAACAGTGCTGCGCTGACCCGCGAGTATTCACACGCGGTCCACCGAAGGATGTCAAAGCCGTCGCCGCTCAGCGCCCGGACGAACCGGCCGATGCCGGCCGAAGGTTCGAGCGCGCTGACTCGGCCGTCTCCGTCTGCGAGAGGGATGAGCCTGGGTTTGAGCGCGTCGGCGATGGCCGCTGCCACGGCCGAGGGGGTGTAGTATTCATGGATGAGCCCCCGGTCTTCGGGCAACCACTCGCTCGGAACACGGGCGCGGATCTTGTCGATGGACAGGCCGCCCCATCCGGAGTAGCGCTTGAGCGTCTCCAGCTCGGACGCCGAATAGGGACCGCTGCGCGC
>CALFML010000365.1 GCA_937879845.1 uncultured Myxococcales bacterium | reverse complement strand
GGATGTCGGCGATGACCTGCAGGTACTCCAGCACCGTCATGTCGCGGTAAAGCGGGGTGCCCTCGGGCAGGTAGCCGATGCGGGCGCGGGCCTCGAGCGCATGCTCGAATACGTCATACCCGGCGATCTCGGCCCGCCCGGAGGATGGGGCGAGAAACGAGGTGAGGATCCGCATCGTCGTGGTCTTGCCGGCGCCGTTGGGTCCGAGGAACCCCAGCACCTCCCCGACGTGGACATCAAAAGAGATGCCTTTGACGGCCGCGACCGAGCCATAGTGCTTGGTCAGACCGTCGACGTGGATCATGGTCTTGCCTGTCGCTTGCGATGTCTTCATGGGTGAGCTCATCACGCTTCTTACGTACGTTGCCTGATTCGTACCTTTGTGAGTGTGCTGACGGTGCGCTGCGCTTTGGAGCCGCCTCGCCGCTGGTTGACAGCACTTTGGCGCTGACGGGATGCCGCCAGATCCGAAATCAGCCGGGCAAGCAGACTACTCTGGCGAGGATTTCGCACGCGGCGAGGGTCCCGGTGGTCGGTAATGCCCTGCGATGGTTGAAATGTCTGAGCATGGCGAGTCGATAGGCCGCGCCTGCACCTAGGCCAACGGCCGCTGCGCACTTTAGGAACCACTAGGGACCTTGTCAAGACCGCAACTACCTAAATGGCAGGCCCGAGCTGCTGCCCTCCGTTACGTTCCCTGGGGGTTTACTTTGGGCAGGCGTCGATGGCGAAGTCCTCGGCAATCCGCTCGCCGGTGTCGAAGTGGAGGTTGAAGCGCCCGGCGACCCGCTTGTACTGCTGCAGCTCCGAGATGCGAATGGAAGAGCCTGCCGCGCCGGCGCGGGCCGACCACATGGGAGAGCGGTTATTGCCCGTGCTGTACTGGCCGATGCCGGCGTAGCGCATGTCCCCGGCGCCGCCGCCCACCGCCACCTCCAGCGAGACATCGTCGGGCGCCATCACCGAGTCGACCGTGATCACAAGCGCGTAGTGCTCGTCCTTGTGCGGCAGGATCGGCAGCCCGGCCAGCGCCGGCTTGGACCCCGCGTACATATTCAGGATCCGGCAGGCGTCTTCTTGCGACATCGTGTCGCGGACGATCGACATCGAGAAGTCCGACGGAAAATAGACGTAGCTGCTGTTGAAGTGGATGTTGCGGCCGCCGAAGGTCGGGTTGTCGCCGCTCCCCATGATGTCGTTCTGCGGACCCCCACAGGCCGACAGCGCAAAGGCCGCGAGCAGGCCGAGCAGCTTGGGCGCGGGCGTGGGGAGGACGGCGTTGAGCTTGGACGTGGACATGGCAGGTCTACCCATCCGAAGTGAGCGCGATTAGGAGCTGTCCGGCCTCGACCGTCTGGCCCTCGCGGACTCCGATCTCGGCGATGCGCCCGGCGCCGGGCGAGCGCAGCTCGTTCTCCATCTTCATGGCCTCGATGATAAGCAGGCTCTGGCCGGCTTTGACGACATCGCCCACCTTGCCAAGGAGCTTGACGACCTTGCCCGGCATCGCCGCCCGCAGCTCGCCCGCTGCCCCGGAGCCGGCCAGCTCTTCGTCGGACGTGAGGCGATCGCGCAGATCGTGGACCTGTACGAACAGGGGCTCGCCGCCGCCGACCGTAATGCGCAGCTCTTCGCCCGCGGGTCCCACGGGATCGACATCCACCACCCGCTGCGCGCCGACCGCGCCGGCCTTTTCCCCGCCGCCGCCCGGTGCGCCGAGCAGCGAATAGGTCGCCGCCGCGCCCGCCGTCTCCACCTTGCGGGCGCTGACCACGGACTCGACGCCGTCGATGACGACGCGGAAGCGCTCATCCGAAAGCGGCTCGACCAGGACATGGCGCTGCTGCTTGTCCTTGGCGTGCGCGGCGCCCGGACTCTGGCTAAATAGGACGGTGTATTCGTAGGTGCTCATGGCGTGGCCGTAGGGTCGTCGGGTGGGCTCAGGGCGACTTAGTCGTCCGCGTCTTCGTCGAAGTCTTCGTCGTCTTCGTAATCGAAGTCGTCGTCTTCGTCGTCATCATCCTCTTCATCGCTGAGTTCTTCGTCGTCTTCGTCGAAGTCCTCATCGTCTTCATCGAAGTCTTCGTCGTCCTCATCGAAGTCTTCGTCGTCCTCATCGAAGTCTTCGTCGTCCTCGTCGAAGTCTTCGTCGTCCTCATGGTCTTCATCCTCGTCGTCCCGCGGCGGGGCCACCTCCAGAGGCAGAAGCCACGACGGCAGCATCTCAGTCTCAGCACCCAGCATTTGCGCGTCCTCCTGGCGATCTGTCTAACTCGGCTTTTATCCGCATGCTCGCCTGCTCGATTCGCTCGCTCAGCTTTTTCGCTGACTGGCTTGACGTCTCTGTGGGCTATTAGCCCAGGCAGCGGGCTGTGGCCAGTCAGGTCCTTGCATCGGTCAGAAACAAGTGTGTCGGCAGCGGGGCTCTTGCTTAGCACAATTTTGGCGGCGCTTGGCTAGTCGCGCCACGCTTAGACCGCGAAAAATCTCGTCCGCGATGACGGCGCCATGCGACCTGGGCCGTTAGCGCAGCTACTTGGGCTCAAGCGTGCAGATGGCCTGGGCGCGCTTTATCCGCAGCACGGCGCACTCAAAAACGCGGAACGGGTGGTTCATCTGCTGCGCTCCGAGGTAGGCGACCCGGAAGTCCTGCGCCACCGCCAGATCGAAGTTCTGCGGCCCAGTAGACAGGAGCACGGCGCAGTTCTGCGGCAGGACGCTCGTGCGGAAAACGCCGTCGGTGCATAGCTCGCGGATGTGGCCCAGCTCGGAGACGCCGCTGTTTTCGACGAAGCGCGCCAGCTTGGCATAAAGGTGGGGGCTCGTGACGAGGCAGTACGGGGCGTAAAAGCCAGCCTCGACCATGCGCTCGATCGCACCGGATACGATCTGGATCGAAGCGCCCACCGGGCTCCAGTCGCCCAGCGGCATCACTTGGCGGCCGGCGACGGTGGCCAGACCCGGCAGACCGAGCTCGGCGATGCCGTTGAAGATCATGTCGTCTTCGCGATCGGCGACGAAGCTCGACGCCCCGGCGGCGGCCGACAGATCGAGCGGGCTGCCCACCTGCTCGCTGGTCAGCAGATCGCGCCAGTAGAGGGAGAAGTCCTTGTAGAGGATCGGGATGGTCAGCATCTGCCGCCCGGCGGTGCGCACCGGGGCGATTGGTTCTTCGCCGAGAACGCCGATGGCGGCGCGCTCGGTGCCGGTGAACACGTCGTTGTGCACCGACTGCACGCCCGCGCCGAGCGGACCGTAAAGATCCAGAAAACGCCGGCCCACCAGGCGGCGCCGGGCGACCTCGACGACGGCCATGTTGAGCTCGCGCCACCGCTCCGCCGACAGCGGTAGATGTTCGTGGGTCAGGAAGTTGCTGGTGTCGGGCATCTTTGAACCTTCTCCAAAACCTTATCCGGAGCTTCGCTCCGGTCGTCTCGCTTTTTTCGCTTCCGGGCGGTGGCCGCTGGGCTACCGCGCGACGGCCGCCTGACTATTGGGACCCGGCGGCATCGGGTCCTTGCTGCGGGCGCCCTTTCATGCCGCCGACGGACCAAGCCCCGTCGGGGAAGATCGGCGGCGGGGGCGGAAACGGATCCTCGGCGGCGGGCACGAGCAGGGAGTCGGAAAGACCGGCCTCGCGCGCCGCCGTCGGCGCCTTGGCCTCCCCCGCCGGCGGGTGCGCCGGTGCGGAGGTCAGGTGCATGGTGCGCAGCTGCTCCTCGCTGCGCAGGGCGCGCTCTTTCTGCCGCTCGTCCCGCTCCATGATGAGCTGATACATCTCCGAGACATGTTCGCGCTCCTCGTCGGTGACATGCTCGATGATTTGCCGCAGCCGGGGATCGGCGACGCGCTCGATCATCTTTTCGTACGCGTTGATGGTCTCAAGCTCGCGCTGGAGGATCTCGCGTAAGACGACAAGGTCTTCGGCCATGGCATCCATTTATCGAAGGCCGGAGCTAGAAGTCAATCAATGACTTCGCGGGCTTGCGCCCGGCGCCCACACGCCCGGACAAGCCGGCTTTATTCCCGAGGCTGGCGCCGCTTGACAGGAAAAGTCTAATGGCTGTCTCATAACACGATGGCCCCGGTCTGCCCCGACCTGCGGCCCGCAGGGGGGGAGCATCGGGGGCTGCTCCGCGCCTGCGACTGCAACCTTTGCCGCCCCAGGAACGGCGCATGTCTGACTACAGCATCGAGGTCGTGTTCAGCTTCGACACCACCGGCAGCATGTATCCCTGCCTCACCCAGGTCCGCCGCAAGGTCAAAGAGACCGTCACCCGGCTCATGAAGGAAATCCCGGGCATGCGCATCGGCATCATCGCCCACGGGGACTACTGCGACAAAGGCAGCTCGTACGTCACCAAGCACTTCAAGCTTACCGACGACACCGCGGCCATCTGCAAGTTCGTCCAAGAAGTCGGCCCGACCGGCGGCGGCGATCTGCCGGAGTGCTATGAGCTTGTCCTACACGAAGCCCAGTCGTTCAACTGGCTCAAGCCGACCAAGAAGGCGTTCGTGCTCATCGGCGACGACATCCCGCACGGGCCCAAGGACAACCCGGGCAAGCTCAATTGGCGCGACGAGGTCGATAAGCTCGGCGGCCTGGGGATTCCCGTGTACGGGATCCAGTGCCTGAACCGCAAGCACGCCAGCAAGTTCTACGAGGAGCTGGCGCACAAGTCGGGGGGCTTCCACGTCAGCCTCGATCAGTTCTCGTACGTGACCGATCTCATCATGGCGGTCTGCTACCAGCAGTCGTCGCCGGCGCAGGTCCAGTCCTACGAGCAGGAAATCATCAAAGAAGGCCGCATGAGCCGCGGCCTGAACAAGATGTTCGACTCGATCCTCAAGCGCAAGCCGTCGGCGGACTTCGCCCCGGCGGATCTGCGCAGCGTGCCGCCCGGACGGTTCCAGGTGCTGGATATCGACCGCGACTGCGCGATCAAGGACTTCGTGCTCGAAAACGGCCTCACGTTCAAAAAGGGCCGCGGCTTCTACGAGTTCACCAAGACCGAGACGATTCAGGAGTACAAAGAGATCGTCCTTCAGGATCGCAAGACCGGCGACCTGTTCGCCGGCGCCGCGGCGCGCGAGCTGCTCGGGCTGCCCGAGTCCGGCAGCGCCCGCATCAAGCCCACGAGCCTGGACAAGTACGTCGTGTTCGTCCAGAGCACCTCGGTCAACCGCAAGCTGATCGGGCGCACCAAGTTCCTCTATGAAGTGGACGACTGGTCGGCCGACTAGGACGGGGCGCGGCGCAGCCGGTCGCGATAGGCGATCATCGCCGCCAGCGTCTCCGGCGTGCGCCACAGCGTCCACACCGGATCGGGACCCGACTGGCGCGCCGCCCGCATGCGGGCAAGCCCTTCTGCCCGCAGGGCGAGCTTGGTGCTGGCGAAAGCGTGCGCCGGACGCGACCCGAGCTCCGTCGCTAGCGCCAGCGCCCGCGGCATCAGCTCGCCGCTTGGGCAGACCTCATCGGCCAGGCGGGCCGCCACCGCCTGTGCCGGCGCGTAGGTGAGGCCGCGGTAGAGGATCTCGCGCAGCTGCGGACCGGCGCAGCTGTGGCGGACCGACTCCAGCGCCGAGGTCGGAAACGGCACGCCGACCAGGATCTCGGTGAGCCCGAGCTTGGCCTCCCCTTGGGCGACCAGGCGGAAGTCGGCGGTCGCCGCCAGCACGGCGCCGCCGGCGATGGCGTGGCCGTTTATCGCCGCCACCACCGGCTTGGGGAAGGCGAACAGCCCGGTCACGCCGTCATCGAAGTCGCGGGTGAAGTCGGCGGCCTTTTGCGCCTCGTACCCGAACACCTCAAACAGATCGAGGCCGGCGGAGAAAAAGCGCCCCTGCCCGGTCACCACGACGCCGCGCACCTCCGGCTGCTGCAGTCGCGGCAGCAGCGCCAGGAGCTCCGCGAACAGCTCCTGGTTCAGCGCGTTGGCCGGCGGCCGGTTGAAGGTGACGACGGCAATGGGTCCCTGCATCTCAACAAGTAGTAACGGCATGGCCGCATCATATACGGTCGGCGCCCGCCCCGCGCCACTGTCGCTTTTACTTCTGCTGCCGCAGCAGGCTGCTGGCAAAGCCCGTCGTCCACAGGTCTTTGGCGGAGGAGCCCCACACGCCGTAGAGGTTATTGCGGGTGTTGCTCTCGCTGGCGGTCCAGTTCGTGCCGTCAAAGAGCAACAGCGTCCCCTGGTCACCCACCGCCAGCACGTTGGTCGCGCTCAGACCCCAGACGCTGCTCAGCCGCTGCGAGGTCTTGCCCGTCACCGGATTCCACGCCGAGCCGTCCCAGCGCACCTGCACGCCGCTGTCGCCGACCGCCCAGACATCCTGCGAGCCTGTGCCCCACACCGAGCGCATGCGCGTCGGCAGCGGATAGGAGTTCAGGGTCTGGTTGCCGGCGTTGTTGACGATGTTGCCGGCGTAGGTGTCGCCGACGACCCAGACGTTGTTGGCGTTTGAGCCCCAGACCGCATCCAGGCTGATGAGGGGGCTGACTTTGATGCGCAGCTCGGTGCCGCTGACGATGTGGACGATGATGGATTCCATCGCCACGCTGCTAAGGGCCGCGATCCAGACCTCGGTCGAATCGGGGCCCCAGACGCCGTTGAGGTCCGTGACCGTCGAAGCGTTCAAGGTCCGCTGGGTCCAGGTGCTCCCGTTCCAGCGCCAGACCGTTCGATTGTTGCCGACGACCCAGACATCCGTGGGTCCGCTGCCCCACACCGAGTTGAGCGTGGCCGTCACGCCGGGCGGGTTATTGGATTTCCAGCTGCTGCCGTCATAGCGCATGACGGTTCCGCTGTCGCCGACCGCCCAGATGTCGCTGGCACTGAAGCCGTACATGCTGCGCAGCGTCGGCGACTTGCCGCCGGTCGCAATCGTCCACTTGTTGGCGGCGAAGTTTATCAAGGTGCCGCCGTCGCCGGCGACCCAGATCGGCGAGCTCCCGCTCATGCGCACCGCGTTGAGGTTCAGCGTCGTTCCGCTGCCCAGCGAGTCGGTGACCCAGGCGGCGCCGCTGGAGCGCAAGATGGTGCCGTTGTTGCCGACCGCGATGTACTGGCCGGCGCCCGCGGAGAAAACGCTGTTGAGCGTCTGGCCCGCCGGGGTCGTAGCGCTGGCCCAAGTCGTGCCGCTGAGCTTCTGGATCACGCCGCCGCCATCGCCCACCGCATACACCTGCGTCGCGTCTCCGCCGACACCGTACAGGTTGGCGGTGGTACCGCTGCTCGCCATCGCCCAGCTGGTGCCGTCGAACTTGGCGATGGTGCCGCCGGCGCCCACGACATACACGGCGCTCGCGCTCTGCGCCCAGACCCCGTACAAGGTCGTCGACACGCCCGCGGGGGAGGTGCCCCAGGTCTTATTGGTCGAGGAGTAGCGGAGGACCGTCCCCGACTGCCCCACCGCCCAGACGCTGGTGCCGTCGCCCCAAACCGAGTTGAGCACCTGCGTGGTACCGCTGGTCGATGGGAGCCACGCCTGGCCATCATAGTGCACAAAGTACCCGCCGAGGGAGACCAGCCCGCAAACGATCCGCAACGCGGCCAAGTGGCGGCATATCACGCCTTTGGGCGCGGATCGATTGCGTGCGCATCATCGCTGCTCAAGGACTGGTTGGCGGCGGGCACCCGCGGCTCAGCCCGATATGAGCGCAGATGACGGTCAGCCTGCGTGCTCACCTTGGGGGGCGGCGGCGTAGCGAATCGCGACCGGAGCCTGGCGGCGGGCGGCGGCAGCCACCTTCTTGTTGATAAGCGGCAGGAACACCGGAAGGATGCTGAACATCATGTGCAACCCGACGCGCCGCTTGCCGGCCATCGCGTGGGCGCGCAGCTGTCCGGCCTGCACCGCAACGATGTCCGGCTCGCGCTGCTTTTGAATCGCGGCAAAGACCTCTTCACCGATCTCCAGGCCGGCATCGATCGCGGCCAGGAAGGCATCGGCCGCCGCGAACGCATCGATCATCGCTACGTTGAGCCCAATCCCGCCGGACGGCGACATGGTGTGCGCCGCGTCGCCGATGAACAGGATCCCGGGCGCGTGCCAGGTCGGCAGTCGATCCACCGCAACCTTGAACATCTGCGACTCGGTGGCCGCATCGAGCTTGGCTTCCAAATGCGGGCGCAGCGCCGCCGGGATGAGCGGCAGCAGCCGGGCGCGCAGAGCCGGCAGATCCTTGCGCAGCGTCCCCAGGTCGCCCGGTGCCGAAAACGCCAGCTGCAGCCGCGAGCGGCTGGTCTGAAAGAGCACGACGACGATGCCGTCGCCCCACATGTGCACATCGACGCTGCGCGGCAGGGCCTGCGGGATATCGCTGAAGTCAAAGCGCAGCCACAGGGTATCGGCGGGAACGTGGAACTGCTCCGCGGTCAGACCCGCCGACTTGCGCAGCACGCTGTTACGGCCGCTGCATACGACGACGATGTCGCTGTGGATGCGGCTTTCGCTGCCGCTTTTGCGAACCGCCACCCCGGTCACTTTGTCGCCGTCTTTGCAGACTTCCAGCGCCGTAGTGCCAAAGTCCAGGCGGTAGTCGGGGAAGGCGGAGCACAGCTCGTGCAAAAGCTCCAAGAAGCCCTCCTGCGAGATGATGCTGCCGCGCACGTTGCCGCCCGGAACCTGCACCCGCCGCGTCTCCCCGACGAACATTCGCCGCTCGATGTCATCGGATGCGAGGCCGCGCTGGCGCAGGATCGGCAGCACGCCGATGCGCTCGAGCGGCGCCAGCACCGAGGCGTGAATCAGCTCGCCGCGGAACTCGCGCCGGAAATCCGCGTGCCGCTCCAGCACCCGCACCGGCACGCCGTGGGAAGCCAGCTGGTACGCGAGCACCATGCCGGCCGGCCCGGCGCCGACGATCAGAACGGAGGGAGGGTTGTTTTTCCCGCTCTGGCGGGAGAGGGGTTCGCTCATGCCCCGTGCTTAACAAGCAAGCCGCGGGGGACGCAAGCACCGCCTGCGGGCTCCGGCGCCCGAGTCAGGGCTCAAGGGTTATGAATCACATCCCCGGTGGCGGGATTGCTGCCATCCCACCAGTACTGCCGCGGGTAGGGGTTGAACGGATTGATCTCGCCGCCGTTGCCGAAGCTCGCGTACTCTCTGCGGTATTGGGTCTTCCAGTCCGGATTGTTCGGATTGTTGAAGGCGGAGCCGAGTACGTCGTTCTGCACGTTCCCATTGTAAAAATACGGAACGCTGTCCAGAACGTGGGCGATGCGGTCGTCTTCATTGTCGCGCGCCACTTGCTCCGGACTGCGCTGGAAGCCGTTGCGCCAGTCGCCGATCGTCGGCAGGCGCGGCGCGATCACCTTGGAGGCGCTGGAATCAAACAGCCCGGCGTTTCCCATCCGCTTCATCTGCGTCTGGTCGGTCGGCTTGAGGTCGTAAAGCCCCTGCAGCGGACCGGCGTTCATATAGCGGCCGAGGTTCCAGTCGGTGTCATGCCCCATGGCGATGGTGGAAAGCGGCTCGCCGGCGTGGCCGAGCGGCAGGACCTCCGGCCCGTTGCCGGCGGTGCCGCCGTTCGGATCAAACTCCATGAAGAACTCGGGCGGGATCTTGCCGCCGGTCCGGGCGGAAGCGGCGTAGGCCCAGACCAGGTGCTGCTCCGAGTCATAGTAGCGCGCGCCCGGCCCGCCTTGCTTGGTGTCCGCCAGCATCTGCTCGGTGGTCTTGCCGTAGGCCAGCTGATCGTCGGCGTTCTTTTTGGCCCGCCACTGCTCCAGCATCGCGTTCATGGCCGCCGGATTATCGAGCGGCAGGTTCAGGTTCACATCCCGCACCTCGACCCGGATGTTGTTCGAGGTGACGACATAGACTCCCTTGGCCGCGTCATAAACGGAATGAATGTTGTAGTCCGCCGCGTTCTTTTCCCCTTCCGGATGCGCGTTATCGGTGCTCCAGTTGATCGCCGGCTGCGCCGCCGCGGCCGTGTTGAGCGCACTTTCGCCCTGCACTTTGGCCGGGGCCGGCGTCGATGCCAGGATCATGCCGGGCTTGGCCAGCTCCTCCGCCGTCTTGGAGCCGGGATGCAAAAGCGCCGCCTCCAGCTTCACCGCGGACTGCGCCGGCGCGTGCGTCATGTCCGACGCCCAGTGCGCCAGGTTCTGCGCCAGGTGCGAGCCCGGCTTCTGCAGCTGTTCGCTCAGCGCGGTGTTGGGATTAGCCGCCTGCGCAAGGAGCGTGCCTGCCGCCCCCGATGCAGAGACATGACCGGTATCGCCGGCTTTGGGTTCGGGATGAAGGGAAGGCTGGGCGTTCTTTGCGGCGACCGGCGCATGCGTCAAGGGGGATGATTGCCGGGGTTTCGCTTCGTACGTAGCCATCACAGCCTCCCAGATATGAACGACTGCTCGCCCAGGGTCGGCCGCGGTGCAGACAGGTACCCGGGGCGGCGTCCAGGCTATTGTACGGGGCCAATCGGCCGTGACCAAGCCCGATGAAAATGCCGAGCCGCGTCGGAGAGATGGCAGGCCGCGGATCGAGTGCGGCGTGGTTCCCAGACTCCCACAGCTATACTTGCGAGGGCTCCCGCAGGTCTGCCGAGCGACTTGTCATCAGGCTACCGTAGGTATCAAACGGGACGGACGACCATGCGGATCGGCGTGCCGGGGGTCAGGCTGTCGCGCTGCACGATGCGGATGGGTTTATTCGATGTGAGCTCGAACGTGTAGCGCTGGATGAGGGTGGAAAGGACGAGCTTCATCTCATACAGGGCCAGCGCGGCGCCGATGCAGCGGCGATGGCCGCCGCCAAACGGCAGGTACTCGAAGGGCGAGTAAGTCCGGTCGAGGAAGCGCTGCGGCAGGAACCGCTCGGGCTCCGGGAAGACCGCCGGATTGGTATGCGCCCACAGGACAAAGGCGTGCACGGAAAATCCCGCCGGCAGATCGTAGCCGAGGAGCCGCAGCGGACTGCGCAGCCGCCGCGCCACGGAGCCGACCAGCGGCCGGATGCGCAGCGTCTCTTGGCACACCGCATCAAGATACGGCGCCTGCGCAATCGCCTCGGGAGCCGGGTCGGGCCCGAGGGCCGCCAGCTCGGCGCGCAGCCGGCTCCGCACCTCCGGCTCCTGCGCGAGAAAATAGAACGCCCAGCTGAGCGCGGTCGCGGTTGTACTGTGGCCGGCCAGGAGCAGCGTACGCAGCTGATCGAAGATCGCCTCGTCATCAAGCGGCGACCCGTCGTCATAGCGAGCCGCCACGAGCAGACTGAGAATATCCGCACGCTCGACGCTTGCTTGGCGGCAGCGGCGGGTCTCCGCGGCCAGAAATCCGCGCATGCCAAAAATCGCCCGCTGCAGCGTCGCCCAGGGGCCAAATCCCCAGAAATCGCGGCGCAGAAAACGAAAGATCATAGGCAGGATCAGAGTCGGCGAGATGGCGCGGCGAAACGCATCCACGCGCCGCATGACCTCCGGGATCTGCTCGGGCGCGGTGACGCCGAACACCAGCTGAATGATGAGCTGCATCGAGATCGAATGCATAAGCTCTTGCGCCGCAAAGGGCCGCCCCGGTCTAAAGTGCCGCGTTTGCTGCTCTGCGAGCGCCTGAATGTGCTTGCCGTAGACCCGCATGCGCTGGCCGTGAAACGGCGGCATCAGCACCTTGCGCATCGCGCGGTGCTCGGCTCCGGATTGGATGAGGAGCGAACCATCGCCCAGGACTACCCGCAGCTGCTCGCTGCTGAAGGGTTCGAAGGTGTCGGCCGGAGCGCTGAAGATGGCGCGGATGCCCTCCGGAGAACCGGTCACGATGCCCATGCTGCCGTCCATGCCGGGGAAGGTCATCGGATCGCTGAACTCGCGCCGCCAGCGCGCCGCGGAGCCCACCGGATCGCGAACGGCTTGCAGCTGCGCACTGAATCGGCCGCGAAGGCCGTTGGGGAGGGCTTGCATGTTCTTCCTGCCTTTGCGATCTAGACGCGCGGCCGCGGCCGGGGTCGCAAAGAATTTCCGTCACCCCAACGTCGCGACCGCGCGGCGGGTCAGAAGGACCAGGAACTGCGCCTCGTCTTCATCGGTCACCTCTTCGAAGAACACATTGAGCGCGGTGTAGACGGCCGACACCACGAACCACATGCACGCCGGATCGTGCAGCGCCTCGCGCAGGGCGCGCTTCATGGCGGGGTTTTTGCGGTTGAGCAGGGTCGCGAACTCGGTGCAGATCACGGCGAGCGGCCAGTCGCTCTCGGCGATGCGGATGCGCTCCAGGTTGATGCGGGTGAGGAGCTTATGTTCGCTTCCGACCACGGCGGCGATCTCGCTGAGCAGCGCGCTCAGAAAACGCGCCTCTTCCGTGGAGCGTATGGGCGCGGAGAGCAGATCCTTGGGTAGAGGCGCGGGGGAGTGGCGCGACGCCGGCAGATCCGCCGCGGCATCCGTTACGGGCTTGGCAGCGGCCACCGGCTTGGGTTCGGCGGCGGCGCTCACCGGCTTACGGCGCGGCTCCGGACGGACGGCGGGCAGGCTACGCCCCGGCTCGTACACGCGCAGCTGCTGCTCCCCGAGCAGGCAGTAAAGCAGCAGGCCCACCACGTCCTCGCCCACCTGCACCACCAGCTGCGCGTCCGGTCCGAGCGCCGGCGCCGGCCCCGCCTCCGCGCCGGGGTTGGCCGCGGAGTAGAGCAGCTGCCCGCTATGCGCACATTCGTCAAGGACGCGGCCCAGGGACAGCGGCTGGCCGTCGAGCGCGCGGAATAGCGGCGCCTCGCGCAGGTGCGGGTGGGGGCGCAGGGCGCGCTGCTCGAACAGCAGCTCTTCCGTCTGCGGAAATAGCACCGCGAAGAGCTCGCGGGCGGTTCCCTTGGCGTAGATCGGGGAGTGCTTTTCGAACAGCACCCCGCCGGGCGATCGGGTGGAGGCCGCATCGCCGAACAGGGCGGCGTGAATCGCCGCGGCGCGCAGCGGCTCGTCCGGCCGCTGCTGGATCAGCCGCTGCATCACCTTGTCTACCTGCTGGGTCGAGTACGTCAGCGCCATATCGAGGATGGCAGCGTGCTCGCTCTCCGCAGCTTGCGCCGCATGCCCGCTGCGCGCGGCCTGGTCGTGCAGCCGCTCATAATTCATGCGCAGGAGCGCCGTAGGAAAGATGGCCGTGGCCAGCGCGGTGAGAAAGCTCGCGCGATGGCTCACCGCGCGGGGATCCTGGCTGCGCAGGAGCGCCGCGGCCAGCTCCGGCAGCGCGGCATATAAGGCGCGCCGCAGCACCGCATCGGACTCCGCCGGCGCGTCTACCTGCATCGCCAGCATGCCGCCGCCCGGCACGCCGAAGCGCCGCACGGAATCCGCGGACGCCCCCTCCGGCTGCGCGAGCTCGATAAGATCCTGGCTGCGGTGCCACCGCGGCTTGGCCAGAAGCCCCAGCGCCCCGAGCGCGCCCGCCGGACCCGGCAGAGGCACGGTGACGGAACAGCGCACCGAAAGAGGCAGCGCCTGCTCCTGCTCCTGCGCCACCAGCTCTTGCATGTGCCGCGCTACCGCAGCAAGCCAAGGTACGGCGTCCCAGATCTGCGCCGCGGGAATGAGCTCGCCCAGGACCTCGCGCAGAACGGCCGGCGGGCCGCTGTGCCAGATCACAAACTCCGGTATCGGCGCCGCCTGCACCGCCCCCTCCCCCGCCGCTTCCAGGTCCGCGTCAAGCTGCGCCGGGCGGGCGTTGTGCCATGCCTGCTGCAGGTTCCTACCGCTGCCGAACAGCTGGTTCCACTGCGCCCGCGTTTCCCGCGAAATTCCGCGCCCGGCATGGGCGCCGGTGGCGGAACTGGCGGTGGCGTCAATCATCACGATGTAGCCATGCTGGCGGTAATGCGACTGCAGCTGCTCGATGGATAGAAGCTCGCCGCGCAGCGACTCCAAGAGCGGCACGCCGCCAAGCAGCGCGAGCGGCACCGGCGCCGCGGGCGCCACCGGCTCCGGTTTTTCCGGGGCTAGCCCAAGCTGGCGCAAGAGCGCGGCCTGCGCGGTGATCGACCGCGACATCACCACGAGCTCACGCAGGGCCCGCTGCCGCTTGCCGTGCAGAAGCGTATTGTCGGGGGCCGCAAGGAGCTGCTGGGCAAGCTCCGGCAGCGCCGACAAAAGCGCCCGCAGCGCCGCCGCCAGCTTGTCATCGGGATGGACATCGTCCCAGGCGTAGTTCGGCGTAAACTCGCCGGCCAGGACCGCGTGCAGCCGCGGCAGCGCGGTGGGCAGCGCTTTTTCCACCAGCACGCCGCCCTGGTGGAGCAGCGTCAGACGCAGCTCGCCGATCGGCGGCAGCACCTGGGCGGAGGTATCAAGAGCGTCGTCGCCGGACCCCTTGATGCCGACCTCCCCGCGCAGGCTGCCGTGGCGGACCTCGGTCACCGCGAGGTAGGAGGGGGACGGCAGGCGCGGCTCCTGCTTGCGCTTGCGCCAGCGCGTCAGGTTCTTGGCCCGCTCGTGCGCGGCTTGCGAGGCCACGTTGCGATCCTCCAGGCAGCCGGGAAACAAGTTGGCGAACACCTCGGCGCGGGTCGCATCGGAAAGCAGCAGCACCGCCTTGCGGTCGCGATCGAGCTCCGTCGAGCGGACGTTGGCGACAGCGACCGTGCCGAACGTCCGCAGCTCGGCGATGACCTCATCCAGCGACACCCGCGCCGTTCCCGGAGTGCGGAAGAGCTGGGCCGCCAACAGCGCTTCGGCGCCGGGCACCTCGTCGGGAAAGCCGCGCGGCGTCAGCGTCGCCCCGGCA
>CALFML010000364.1 GCA_937879845.1 uncultured Myxococcales bacterium | reverse complement strand
GTCATGTGTGGCAGAGTCCGCACGATGTTCGCCTTGACCTCGCGCAGCCATCGGATCACGTCCTGGTTAGAAGGCAAGATCTGAAGGTCACGAATCACAAAACCGGCACACTCCATGGCTTGCACAAGCTGATCGGGCGTCTTGCGATGACCGCACGCTAGTCGGTCGACGCTGTCCGGAATCGCTGAGGTATAGGTGCTCAGATCGATCTTATAAAGGGTGTCGGAAAGAACGATGCGCGCGCCGCTGCGCATACGCGCGGACAGCGCGCGCATCGTCTGTTCCAGCACCTCGTGCGTAAAGTGTGTGCTGCTGCCTCGCATAATCACCAGGTCGTATGGCTGGCCGGGCTCGGGCAGGAGATGGATGTCCTTGGCGTTGCAGTAGTACAGCCGAACCCTTGTGCCGAGTCCGCGCGCAGCAAGCTGGCTTTCGGCATACGCAATCTGTCGGTGGCTGATGTTGACCCCATCAAGGCGCTGACATTCCGGCAGCCGCCGTGCGAGGTACTCTAATCCACTGCCCCAGCCGAAGCCGATGTCCAGTAGCCGCCGAATCGGTACCGGATACGCGCTCGTCCCCACACCAGCGATCGCGAGCTGAGACTCGAAGTAGCGCAATCCAGCTGCATCGAGCATGGGAGTATGTTCCGGACTGTTTGTATCGTAGACACCAAACTGATACCAGAGATCGTCGCCGATAATTTGGCGCCAGATGGCTGGTTGGTCGTCATAGGCTCGCTCGACAAGCGCCGCGTAGGGGTCAACACTCCCTTCGCTAACTACGCTTAGTGCTCTTGTCGCGGCATCGCTCCACTTCTCGTTTTTGGCGTCATGAATGATGCTCATGTTAATTCCTTATAAGCCGATGAAATTCGGCAGCTATTTTGAGCAGATTAGGCGGCTAAAGTTCGCTCTCAGTCAGATACAGCGATAGCGGATAAACCAACTTCTTTTTCTCGAACTTACCGAAGGATGTCTGGCAAGGCGCGACCGATGCCGCAGCTCCATTCCCCACGTTGCTGGTCCTTGGTCTGAGAGCGATGGAAAGCAGGCAGCACGCTACTGGATCGAAGACACTCTCGGGATCGTAGATGCCTTCCGCGCATTCGGAATATTGGCGAATGCGGAGCGCTCGGCCCTCTATAGGAATGTCATGCTCCTTGATCAGTACCGTGATCACCGATAGACAAATCGCCGTCTCAATCAGACCAATGAAGTGGTCGGCAGACGATGAGGAGTTATCTGCGAGAGCCGGCGCTGTTGTCTTCATGCGTTGATGCGAGAGCACTTCGCATGCCAGGTCTAGACAGCACCACTGCACCTGTCTGAGCGGTACATAGGGCAGTCAGTTCCGCAGGACGACGCAAACCCGCACCGACGCCGCAGTGATCATGCAGTTGCGGCGCTCGATACTGAACTTGTGCCACATTGGTGCCGCATCTGAGCCGTATTGTCCAATAACCCTACGAAATGGCGGAGAATTGCCGTGCTGACTTTTTGCCGGACTGTGCCATCGCTACCGTCCAGACGCACAGATCTGCACTCCCTAACAGCATGAATCCGACAATATTTCCGCGGAGGCGCACCCACTTGAGCACAGGCACCAGGCCCCCTCTGGGCTGACGATCAAGACCCACATCAAGGCAGGAGGCGACGACGAGGCAACCGGTCGAGCGGGCGCCTGATCGGTGGCGCGGTTCTTGCCCGGTGACTTTGTGTCGAAAGGAGAGATCACATGAAGTCCCAAGTTTCGCCTGTCACTGAGTGTCCCTCTCATCGGGGTAGGCGTGGGTTGAAAGGAACGCTGCCTCAAGTGCTCGGTCTCATCGGTCTGAGCTGCTGCTCCGAAGTGTATTCACCATCGGTTTTGGAACCGATGGCGGATCCAGACCTGGCATCTCCGATGACGGGTCCAGACCTGGCACCTCCTACGACGACTCCAGATCCGGCCGGAACGATCTCGGTTCGAGACTGCGCGGCAAAAACCCTCATCCAAGCCATCAACGCCGCCAACGACGAGAGCGCACATCCCGGAGCCGACACGATCCTGCTCCAGAGCGGCTGCGTCTACACGCTGACTGGCCCGGACAACTGGTGGTACGGACCGACAGGGCTGCCGGCGATCACCAGCGACATCACGATCCGGCCGCAAGCAGACGGCACCGGCGTGATCATCGAGCGCGACCCCGCTGCGCCGAAGTTCCGGCTGTTCTATGTAAACGGTGCCCCGACGACCAACGTGCTGCCGGGCGAGGGAAAGCTGACCCTGAAAGATCTGACGGTGCGCAATGGCCTGGCTCGTGGAGGCAACGGTTCCCCTGGCACCGGTATCACCATGAGTGGCAGCGGCGTCGGGAGTGGTGGCGGGGGCGGGCTCGGTGCCGGCGGAGCCATCTTTGCTCAAGGTACCGTCACGCTAGACGGAGTGACCCTGACGAGCAATACGGCCCAGGGGGGAGCCGGTTCTGTCGGTACTCAGCTAGGGGCCGGCGGCGGCATGGGCGGCGACGGCGGGACTATTTCCTCTACTAAGTTTGGTACGGCGGGCGGTGGTGGAATGAAGGACAACGGTGGCAACGGCACAACCGGCATAGCCGGCGATGGGGGAGATGGACCGATCCCCGGAGCCGGCGGCAAAGGCAGTAGGACAGGAACCGCTGGGATGGGCGGCGTTGCCCCAGGGACTGAACACGGAGGCGACGGCAGCGCGACAACCGGCGGGATCGGCGGGGGGCTCCGGGGCCTCGGAGGCAAGGGAGGCGGTGGGCCAGCCAACCCGGGGGATGGAGGCGGCGGGGGGCAGACGGCGTCGGGGGCCGGAGGCGGGTCCGGGTTCGGCGGAAAGGGGGGCACAGGCGGAGGCACCGCGACCGCCGACCCGGGCGGCGGCGGCGGCTTTGGCGGCGGCGGCGGCGGCGCTACCGCCTCCGTGAGCACCGCAGTAGGTGGCGGCGGCGGCATTGGCGGCGGCGGCGGCAGCAATCGTGGAGGGGGTGGCTTCGGCGGAGGTGGCGCTGGCGGCGGTACATCAAGCGGTGGCTGGGGCGGCTTCGGCGGCGGCGGCGGGCGGAACGGCGGCTCGATCTTCGGCGGCGGGGCTGGAAGCTCCAGCCTTACTGCCAGCGAAAATGGCGGCGGCGGCGGCGCTGGCCTCGGGGGGGCAGTGTTTCTGATGTACGGCAGCCTCACCGTAGTTAACTCCACCCTCAGCGGCAATACTGCCCAGGGGGGCAACGGCAGTGGTACAGGCGCCAATGCAGGAGTTAGTGGCCTGGGCCTCGGCGGCGCGGTGTTCATCCTCAACGGCAGCGCAGCACTGACTCACGCGACCCTGTCTAACAACACCGTCGCCAATGGCAGCATCAATGGCCCCGCGCTCGGCAACAACGGCAGCGCGGTCTATGTTCTGTCGTTTGGCAAAGATGCACCGGGCATCGCGGACGCCACCGCGACGCTCACTCTGGCCAACAGCATCCTCGCCGACAACCTGCCGTGCGGAACCAGCGCCGACATGACCCTGGTCGCCGACCAGCATGCGGGCGCTGTCTCGATCGATGCGATTCTGCCCACCCTCATCGAAAGCCACGCCGAGCTCTCCGGCGCCATCCTGGCGGGGATTCCGATTGTTGGCGATCCCATGCTCGACATCCTTAAGGAAAACGGCGGTCCTACCAGCACCCAGACGCTCGCCCCAGTAAGTCTCGCCGTGGACGCAGGCGACCGCACGACCTGCAGGCAGACTCCGGTGCTTGGCAAGGATCAGCGCGGCCAGCGGCGTGGCACGAGCTCGTGTCACCTGGGCGCCGTCGAGATGACCGCCCTCACGCAACCAAACGGCTGCGCCTGCGCGATGGCCCAGGAGTGCAGCAGCAATGCCTGCACCAGTGGCTACTGCGGATAGTCGGTTTTTTTCGGTGACAGCTGCGCAACCATCGCGTCAGACTGTGCGATTGAGCGCTCGTATGCTCGCGCCAAGAGCGGGTTCTTTCGTACGGCCTGCCTCAGCTCATCCTGGGCCTTCTTCGCCAAATCGAGACGCTCTGTCGCCGCAGGCGCAGTCCTTGCCTGGAGCAAATAGAATCGACCTCGCAGCGCATGGAGTTCGCCAAATCCGGCGTCCTCCTTGATGCCGGCCGTGGTCGCCTTGAGTCCTTCGACGACCGATGCAGACAAGGGCTGCGGTGCTTGCGCCTCCGCAAGACGCAGAAGTGCCCGCGCGAGCTGCGCATAATGCTCTGCCAAGCCGTATAGCTCGACGGCCCGCCGTGCGTCCACGACAGCCTGCTTTAGATGCAAGAGTACGGGCCTATCGTGTAGCGCGGCAAAGTCGGCGGCAAGGAGCGAGAGCATGGATGCCCACTGGCTACACTCGGCCAGGAAAGGGGGGTCGGAGAAACACTTCGAGACTGTGTCGCGTCCGGCCTGGATGGCAGCGCTGGGATCTTGATCGTTGGATAGAAAGATATTTGCTGCTGCTATCGCGCGAAAGACTCGCACATGAGGCAGTAAGTTTTCGTTCGCATCCAGCTTCGTTTCAGCTAGATTCGTCAGATCGATTATCCTCTCTAAGGTGGCCAAAATTTCGACTTTGTCTCCTTTTAATAATAAATATTGCCAATAATCCTGATAGCTCTTAAGAGCCAGGAAAAAAACTCCTCCCACTTTCCCGCCGCTAGCCAGGGATGCCTGAGTTGTCTTCTGCATCATAGAAACCACTAGCGATGCGTCCTGCCCCGTTTGCGATAAGAGCTGAATCATCAGGCGATAGGCATTTAGCTGACCGATCCAAGCGGGCGTGTAGTTCGGATCGGCGACGCAGGCTTTTTCAAGAGACTGAATAGCCGATTCTAATTCTAATCGTGGAATCGTTCCTAATAGTGAAAATAAGTATCCAGCTTCATTAATATAGGCATATCCAAGATTGACCAAACTAGCAGGGAACATTGGTTGCTTATTTAATGCCGAGCGAAAATTATCAATAGATAACTTGTAAAAACTCATCGGATCGCCATTATTTGAACTTACTTCAAGTGCCATGTTTTGATACGCATTTCCGAGTGAGTCATAGATAAATGGATCATTTGGATCGAAAGACAATCCTCGTTGAGCGGCTTGTAATAATTTATCAAACCGTTTACCAACTGGGCGCTTGAGCATTTCGTCCACAAATAGCAATAATGCATAGGCCCTACTACTCTTACTGTAGGAGTGCGGCCGATTCGGTGCGATCGCGATCGCTTTTTCGCAAAATGCGTTGGCCTGATCGAGCAGTGATGCCTCGGTGAATCGACGCTGCAGGTTTGCCGCGATGTCTCCCCACTGTAGGTAGCTCTCGGCAATCGCTTCGTAGATCTGCACATCGCTGCGTCCGATCTCAGCGGCCTCCTTGTACTTCTCGATTGCCCGCTCAAAGCTCTGATTCGCTGCGTCGTACGCGATCCGATTCCGCTGGTCGATGCCGCGGGCGAAGTGCGCATCGCCAGCGAGCTGTTTCGCTTCGTACAACCAGGGTGCTTGATGCGCGGTCTCGTTCGCTTTCTTCAATGCTTCATCATATTGTTCGCTGTATAGCGCAATCAGTCCTTCGAGCAGCGTCGGTGATCCGAGTTCTGCATCCCGGCTGCTGCGGAGCAGGGCGATGGCTGGTTGGATGTACTTTGCGCGCAGCTTCTGCTTCTGCGTATTGACAAAGCTCGCCTCCCCGGTACGCAGCGCTTCTTCGAGCTTCCTTTTGTATTGTTCGCCAAGCACGCGACCGAGCGCCCCACGCAGCTCCGGTGTATCATTGCCTTTGCGCTGCGCTTCCATGAGATGCGCATACGCCCGATCGAAGTCCCCAAGCGCCACGTATCCGTGCCCGAGCGCATATTGCACAAGACCATCGCCATCATTCCCAAGTTCATGGCGCAGCGTCTCGAGCTTCTTCATGCGCGCTTGCACGAGCGCGGTCGCGTAGCTCGTGTCATGCACCGGAAGCTGGTGTACGGAACGGATGAACCACTCCATCTCTTTGATGGTCTGGCCGAGTTCCTGAGATAGCTTCGCCCGCGCTGCGGCTTGCGCTTGCTCGCGCCTCACCGCCAGGCGCGC
>CALFML010000363.1 GCA_937879845.1 uncultured Myxococcales bacterium | reverse complement strand
GTCACTCCTTCCGTCGTCACCGGGCCCGCCGGAGCCGCTGCCAGCGCGGATTCATAAGGCGCACCCAGCTCCTGCAATCCTATCGCAGGCCGCTCCGTCGCGACCTGCGTCACCGTCGCCGCGAACTCGGCCCCAAAGAACAGCACCCGCGGCGCCGTGTCGTCCAGCAGCGCCCCGAGCTCGCGCGGGTGCAGGCGAAAGTTGTAGGGGACGAAGACCGCGCCGAGCTTGCCGCAGGCGAAGAAGGCGTCCAGGTAAGCGACGCCGTTGAAGTCGAGGAGCCCGACCCGGTCGCCGCGCCCGACGCCCCGTCCGCGCAGCCAGTGGGCCAGCCGGTCGGCGCGCTCGTTGAGCGCCCGATAGCTCAGCCGCAGGCCAGCGGCACCGCCCGAATCGGCATCGACGACCGCCAGCCGGTCGGGGAAGTCGCGGGCCCCGCGGGCCAGCCAGTCGCCGATGAACACGGCGCTACATCGCCAGGCCGCCGTCGACGTCGATCGTGCGGCCGGTGAAGTAATCGCACTCGAGCACGAACTTGACGGCCAGCCAGATGTCCTCCGGCACGCCGATGCGCCCGACGGGGACGTTGGCCACGAGCGCGTCCTTCGCCTTCTGGTTCATGCCCGAGGTCATCGGCGTCTCAATCATCCCCGGGGCGATGGCGCCGACGCGGATGCCGAAGGCCGCGAACTCGCGCGACCAGGTCAGCGTGTTGGCGGCCAGCGCGGCCTTCGCGGCGACGTAGTTCGACTGGCCGCGGTTGCCGTGGCGGGCGACGGAAGACATGTTGACGATGACGCCGGGGCGGCTGTCGCTCTCGACCATCTTGGCGACGACCTCGCGCACCATGAGGGTGGCGCCGGTGAGGTTGACGCCGAGCACCGCGTTCCACTGCTCCAGACCAAGCTTGATGATGGCGCCGGTGCCGCGGTCCTTTTTGACCAGCAGCCCGTCGCGCAGGATGCCGGCGTTGTTGATAAGGCCGTTTAATCCGCCCATCGCCGCGTGCGCCCAGCTGACGAAGCTCGCGCACTCGGCCTCATCGGCGACGTTGAGCTTGCGGCGGTGGATTCCCTGGGGCAGCTCGGAAAGGGCGGTCTCATTGATATCGCCGGCGGCGACTTGCGCCCCGGCTTCGTGCAGGCAGCGGGCAAAGTGCGCGCCCATGCCTTGGGCGGCTCCGGTGACGATGATCTTTAGCTCGCTCAGACGCATCTTGAGGCTCCTTGGGTCGTATGGGTCTTTGTGGCCGCGTACTTTATCACTTCTTCGCGCCGCCGGGGCATCAAAGCAAAATCAGAGGGCGATGGGACTAGATGGGTGCGCGCCCGCGCTCAGATTCCGGATTCCGATTTCGTCAGACTTTTTCGCCGCTTAATTATCTCTGTGCAGAACTGTCACATGAAGAATTTGCAGGATCACTACGACCGTTAATTAAAGTTACTTCCCATACATATTTGGGATTGCCAAGGGAGCTCTCCGGACTCATCCTTCAATCAGACACACAGGACACACATCGCAGCAAGATCGTGCCGGGGGAGTACGCGGGGGCCGAGTGAGAATAAAGTAAGCGCTCTGCTCACTCGGCGGGGGGTTCTCTGCACAGATCAGCGTGTCCTGCGTGTCCCAAACGAATAAAACGGACGCAGACTCCCAGAGTCCCAAAGTCCTGGCGACCAGGGGACTCTGTCCCGAGTTCTGCCCGAGCGTTTTGTCTGCATATCGCAGCTATATCGTACTTGCATTTATCGCAAGCGCTGTCGTTACAAGAAGGAGGCTGCCATGAAAACGATGTTGACCGCACTTTGCCTGATGGCGTCGTCGGCATGGTTGGCTCCCGGTACCGCGTGGGCCGGCCCCGGAGATGCCTATGATGACCAGACGCGCATCAAAGTCCTTGATTCCGAAGAAGTAAGCTGCGGGCGTTCCGCCAACTTATGTCTGCGTCCAGGCGACGCGATGACGCGGGCCACGGCGGCGGTGAGCGGCTGGCACGCCGCGGACGACTCCATGGGCTTCATGCGCACTCCCGCCCGGCGCGACCGCAGCGGTGAGAGCGACCTGTCCATGCCGTGGGTGATCGATGTGGGAGCCAGCCTGCACCGCTCGGCGCTGGCCGGCAACACCCTGTTCATTCTTTACGATATGGAAGACCCGCAGGCGGTGAGCAAGCATCAGGTCACGGCGCTGTGGCAGGCGCCCATAAACGGCGGCAACCAGCTCGCCGCGCGCCTGACCTTGACGCCCGATGACGGCTTCCACGCCGATCATAATTATCGGCTGCGCGTCGTGCAGCTCGTCGGCGGCAAGGAAGTCCTGTTGAGCGATGGCACGATTCGGCTGCAGTAGCCGGGCGGAGTCAGCGGCGCAGGTCCGGTCGGTTGCGGTTGACGATAAACGCCGCCATTCCGTTTACCTGCGCGCCCTGTACGCTTCCTAATAGACGTGCGTAGGCACTCGGTTTACCTTTGTCTCGCCAAGGGCAAGCGCGGAAGCCGGAGTGACCAGCTACCTGAAAGAACAGCTCGGAGGACTGGCATTCTGCCAGGTGCAGACCGGCCAGCCCCCGTCTCTGAATCACGCCCGCGCAGCGGTCTGGCACAACCTGATCCTGCGCATGGGAGTGGCGCTGCCGCTGTATCTGCTGCACGACCTGGGGCTTCTTTTTTGCACGCCGCGCAGCCAGCTGCAGCTCGGCGGCCGGGCGGCGCCGCTGCCGGCCGATCGCCCGCTCTCGCTCTATCAGGCGCTCTTGCGCACGCTGCAAGATGCCGCCCCCATCGCCGCCGCGGCCGCGCTGCCGCTGCGCGATGAGCTCATCGCCGCCGTGCTCCTGCGAACCTGCGGCGAGCTGGCGCGCCGGCTGGAAAATCCTGCAGAATCTATGATGACAAGTCCGGTGGAGCTGCCGCTGCAGCCGGCGGTCTACGCCGGCATGGCCGCGGCGTCCGTAGATGCCGTAGGAGCGCGCCCGCGCGCCTTTCTCCAGCTGCTCACCAAAGAGCCGAACCCGCTGCACCTGCAGACGGCGGTGGAGCTCATCGATGCCGAGACGCTGCGCCTGCTCAGCCTCTCGGCCGGCGGGGCCGAGCTGCTCGGGGCCGGAGCCAGCGGCGGCAGCGTCGATCTGCTCGACCTCCTTTCGGTGCTGCAGGCGCCGGAGTCGCGCGACATCGTCCGCTTCTCGCTGGAGCTTCTGCCCGCGGTGCTGGAGACGCGCACGACGGCGGGGACCCAGAGCTATCCGACCGGCGGTTATGCCGCGCTGCACAACCGCGGATCCCTCGATGCGCTGGTCCCATCGGAGCTGGCCAGCGATGAGGAGGTCCTTTATACGCGCTACGCGCTTTCCGATCTTCTGTACTACGGCCGCGAACACCAGCATGAGCCGCCGCCGCGCCTGCACTATGTCCTGGTCGATGCCTCGCCGTCGATGCGCGGCCTGCGGCAGGTGTTCGCGCGCGGCCTGGCGCTGTCCCTATGTAAGCGTCTTTCGCAGCTAGGCGGCGAGGTACTCCTGCGCTTTTTCGATGCGCGCCTGCATGACGCGGTGAGCGTCCGCAAGAACCCGGAGCGGCTCTTGCCGCATCTGCTTGGATTCCGCTGCCAGCGCGGCCGCAACTACGGCCGCGTCTTCCGCGATCTGAAGAGCGAGCTCGCCGTGCAGCGCCGTCCCGGAGCGGCTAAGTCGGTGCGCCCGATCACGGTGTACCTTTTGACCCATGCCGAGTGCCATATTCCGCTGCCGCTCGTGCAGACGCTGCGGCGGCAGGCGATGCTCTATGGCGTGTTCATGCTGCCCTCGGGCGAGCTGCAGCTGGAGTATCTGCCGCTTTTGCACCGGCACCAGGTCGTCATGGAAGACGCGCTGCTGTCGACGACGGCCCGCCGCACCCGCGCCCTTTCGATCGTTACCGACGCAGCCGAGCTGAACCGACGCGCGGCCGATAAGCCTGGCCCGAGCGCAGCGCAATCGGGGTAGAAACACGCTGCTAGGTACTGCATAGCGCGAAACCGCAGCGGTTAAAATGCAGTGGTTGTATGATTAGACAAATCGTGCGGCTTGACCGCACCCCGGCATCGAGTACACCCATGCCCTCGTCCTCGCCTGAGCTCGGCTCCACCCTGCCCGATCCCCCTTGTCCCGCGGCCGCTACGCTTTTGCAAGCAGAATGTCGGGAACGCAGCGCGGCGGAAGCCTCCGACAGCGGGACGTCGGAGAGCTCGGTCTGTCTGGAGCCTATGGGGCTAGGGCAGCGGCGCGCGGCGGAGGACCACCAGCTGGCGCAAGATCTGCTGCGCTCGCGCCGCATGCGCGGCTCGGCTACGGTGTCGTTGGCGGCGCTCGTGGTCTGCGTGCTCAGCCTGCCGTTTTGCATCTATGTCGGCCTGCACTTCCACAGCCGGCTCGGACCGGCGCTGGTCGGCTTGACCCTGGCGGCGGCGGCTTATGAAGGGGTGATGCTGCTGCTCATCCGCAGCGGCCGCCACCGCGCCTGGCACGACTGGGTCAACGTCACCCTGGAGGTCACGATCGTAAGCGGCGTGGTGACGCTGGACGCCGTGTTCCTCGGACCGGCGTATGCGTTCACCAGCGCGCCGCTGCTCCTTTACGGTCCGGTGATTCTGCTGTCGGCGCTGCGGCTGTCGCGGACCTTGACCATCTATGCCGGCGTGCTGGCCGGCGTGCAGCTGTTGTGCGCCTTCGCCGTCTTGCAGCCGCAGCTCGATCCGGCGCTCGTGCGGCTTGTGCCGTCGCTGACGATGGCCAACATGGTGCAGCGGGCGTGCTACCTGGGTCTGAGCGGCATGATGGCCTCCTGGCTGTGCGCCACGTTCAACACCGTGCTGCGCGAGTTCATCGAGACGGTGCGCAAGGAGCTCCGCATCCGCCACACGCTCGGCCGCCACGTCTCGCGCGCCGTCGCCCGCCACCTGCTCAGCCACTCCCAGGACGGGGGCGAGCACCGCCATCTATCGGTCCTGTTCTGCGACATCCGCGACTTCACCGCGTTCTCCGAGTCCCGCGACCCGCGCGACGTGCTGAACTTTCTCAACCAGTTCTTCCCCCTGGCCAACCGCATCGTCGAGCAGCACGGCGGCGTCATCAACAAGTTCCTGGGCGACGGGTTCATGGCGCTGTTCGGCGCCACCGCAGCGGTGCCGCAGCGCGAACACGCCCGCCAGGCGGCGCTGGCGGCGCTGGCGCTGGCCGGCGGCCTGGATGATCTCCGCCGCACCTGGAACTGGGCCGAGCTGCGCATCGGCGTCGGCATAAACTCCGGCGTGGCGGTGGTCGGCATCGTCGGCAGCGCCGATCGCGTCGAGTTCTCCGCCATCGGCGATACGGTGAACCTGGCCTCGCGCATCGAGTCGCTCTGCAAGACCTACAGCGTCGATCTCCTGATCAGCGGCAGCACCGCGCGCCTGCTCGGCGCCGAGGCGGTGACCCGGCGGCTTGGCGAGACCCCGGTCAAAGGCCGCCGCGCCCCGGCGGAGGTGCACGCGCTCGAAGGCCTCCTGCCCGCGACCGCGACGGCCGCCGCGGAGCCGGTGGCGGCGCCGGCAGCCGCCGCAGAGCTCAAAAAACAAAAGCCCGCCAGCTTGAGCCCCCTGCCTTCGGTAACCGCTTGAGCTGCCGCCGCAGACTCACAGGCTGAAAACAAAAAAGCCCCACACCGCTTGGGTGTGAGGCTCTTTCACGCCCGGACGCAGCCGGACGTTCTAGCAGTCAGCTTACTTGCTGGGAGCGTCGGCCTTGACCTCGGTCGTGGTCTCCTTCTTGACCTTGGTCTTCTTCACCACCTTGCCCTCTTTCTTGTCGTCGGCGGCCGGCTCTTTGGCGGCGTCCTTGCTGGCATCGGCGGCCGGCTTGACTTCGGCGCCCGCGGCCGGGGTCTCGGCAGCAGCCTTCTTGGCCTTCTTGGCCTTGACCGGCTTGGCCGCGCCTTCAGCCGCCGGGGCGGTGGTGGTCTCCTCGGCGTACACCGGGGAGAGGAGGGCCAGCGACAGACCAAAGGCGAAAACAGTCGAGAGCTTCTTCATGGTAGGGATTCCTTTCTAGTCATGGCCAGTCTCTGGCCTGGTGCGTGAAAACTTGCTCAGTCACCGGGTTATCTCTGCGGAATCCATGCCAAACTCACTGCCGGCCGCAAACGCACCGGCGCAGCCTCGGGAAAGGCATATAAAGATGGGTTTGCTAGGCCGCCCGTTCAGTGGGGTTGTGGGGCATCCTGGCGCCGTGGTTCCGGCAAGAACGCCTCACAAATAAGAAAATTTGTGAGCAATGGCTCGTAAACTAGCCGCGACCAATCACTTGAATGCCTCAGCGGCAAAAAAACGCCGGCTCTCGTGCCGCGGCCGGTCTACGCTGCGAGATTGGATGCCACCATGACGGACTCAAACCCGAAGCAGCCCTCCCCTGCTGCGCCGCCCGCCGCTGCGCGGCAGCGCGTCCACCTGCATATAAGCGGTCGCGTGCAAGGCGTCTATTACCGCTCCGCCGCGACCGAGCAGGCGCGCGTGCTCGGCCTGCGCGGCGTCGTGCGCAACCTCCCAGGCGGCGAGGTCGAGCTCATCGCGGAGGGTCCAAGCGACGCGCTGCAGCAGCTCATCGCCTGGTGCCATCTGGGACCGCCCGCTGCGCAGGTCGAAAAAGTCACATCGGACTTCGCGCCAGCCACCGATGAGTTCCCCGACTTCCGCGTCCTCCGCCACCCGAGCTCGCCGACCCCGCCATCGGGCACGCCCAAAGACCCGAGCGCCTGACCGCCGCGCGCCGACCGCGCTCCTACCGCGCCGCAGCGCGCGGCTTGAGCATGTCGATCGCCGCCGCCAGGGCGCTGTGCAGATCCGGACGGGAGTCGACGCCGCCAAGCTCCACCCGCTGGCTCACGGCCATGCGGGCAAACTCGGGCGAGACCCCGGACAGGACGGTGCGCGCCCCCAAAAGGCGGGTTGCGTTGCTGGCGCGGGCGATAAGCTCCGTCACGCGCTGATCTCCGGCCACCGCGCTCGTCAGATCGAGGATTACCACCTTGGCCCGCAAGGCGACGACCTGCTCCAGCAAGGTGACGACAATCTGCTGGCCGCGCTCCTTGTCGATCTCCGCGATGAGCGGCATCAGCACGACCCCCGGATGTATGTGCAGCACCGGCGAGGACAACGAGCGGATGGTCGAAAGCAGCTGCTCTTGGGTGCGGTAGGCGGCTTTGAGCTCGGCGACTGTTTGTTCCAGGGCGGCGCGCGCTTTGGCGTCGCGTTCCCGCGTCTTGAGGATCTCCGTGCCGACCCGATTGGCGATTCCGGCGAGCAGCCCGAGCTCGTCGCGGCGATCGCTCTCCGGCACCTTGACCAGCTGTCCCTGCAGAATCTGCATGAGGGCAGTGCCGATCTGGCGGATCAGCAACCGTTCCTCTACGTTAAGACGGCTCGTCAGGCTCATAGTAATTAAGACTGTGCAGGCGGCTCTCAGGAGCTCTTAGGAGTGATTTTCCACGGCGCTCCAGGTCACTTCCAACGTGCAGAAAGGATCCCCGCGGCGCATGCAGCGGACGTGCTTGGAGGCCGGCTGCTCACAGCCGATCCCGTCGAGAAATCCCAGGACCGCCCCTTCTTCGAACTGACAGTTATAGGGCTGCGCCATATCGACGCGCGCGGTGTTTGGCGCTTGCTGCTCGCAGCGGAACCAGCCGCTGTCGCCGCGCGTCACCTGGATCCACAGCGCCGGCAGCCCGGCGAAGAACTTCTCCGGCGTATCGAGCTGCCGCAGCTGACTTGGCAGCATGAAGTACACTGCGCGGCCTAGCTGCATCGGCGCATCGGCGTCAAGCCGCGCCGCCTCATCCAGCACCGCCTCCACCAGCTGGCCGTGGTACCAGGCGTTGGGATCGACCGCCGCCAGCTTGTCCAGGGTCGCCGGCGAGCAGCGTCCACCGCCCACCATGCTGATGAGGGTCAGCAGGAATCCTTGGGACAGCGGCGGTCCGCTACGATCTTCGGGAGCCGGTTCCTTGTAGGTAGTCAGATCTACGCCGGAGTTGCGGGCGAACAAATACATACTTTATTGTCGCCGATCTGTCCCCTGGGTCAATGCAGCGATGGTCTTACGTACATCGCCCACCCGATCCTACAAGAGAACGTTTGCCCGGCCGGCCTTACACGCCAAGCCCGAGCTCCGCCGCTGAGGCGCCAAACCATTTTTGCGCCAGATGAAGCACGCGGGCATGGGTGGGAACCCGGTCCAGATAGCGCGTGCGCAGAGCCGGACCGGGGATCTTTTCCATACCCAGCCGCAGTACGCCGAGCGCTTCCCGGAGCGCCTGCTCTGCGCCCCGAGGATCGCCATCCGCCTGCCGGGCTTCGGCCAGAGCCAGCCGCAGCTCCAGCTCCGTAGAGGTATTCCCGTCTAACGAAGCGAGCATCGCCAGGCCGCTCTCGGCTTCGCTGCGCGCCTCGATTTTTTTGTCCTGCTGCTGCAGGATCTTCACAAGCGCCGCATACCCGACAAGACAGCACACGGGTTCCACCCGCAAGATGGATATGGCCTTGCGCGCGTGGAGCTCCGCCTCCGCAAAGGAGGCTTCCGCTGCCAAGATGCGGGCCAAGCTGATGTGCGCCATCGCCGCGGCCGGCGCGGTGGGCGGTAGCTGGGCGAAGCAGGCCGCCGCGAGGGCTCGCGCCTCTTGCTGATGCCGGGCCGCATCCTCTTCGGTCAGCGCCAGCGCATAAAACCCCATCGTCGTGCCGGCGAGGATGCTCTCATCAGGCAGGTTCTTGATGAGCGAGAGCACGCTGCGCAGCGTGGCGAAGCCGGTGGCGAAGTCTCCCATATAGATCTGTCCAAGCCCGAGCGCGAGGGTGGCAAAGCCGATCATGCGGCGGTTTCCGGCCTGCTCCGCGGCGGCGATGGCTTCACGCGCCAGGGTCTGTTTCAGCCACAGATCGTTTTCGACCCAGTGGCAAAAGATGCTGTGCGAAAGCTTCACCCAGCCGTGAATCGATGGATCGGTGTCGGCCAGCGCCGCGCTGATCCGGTACATGTGATCAAGGAACGACCGCCCGAGCGTCCGCTTGCCGAGAAAGCTCGACATCATCACCAGCCACGCGGCCGCCTCCGTATAGGAAGCGCGGGCCTGGGGCTCGGGCGAAACGGCGCGGAAGCGGGCGACAAGACCTGAGAACTGCTCCCGCTTGCCCAGATACGTAGTGACGAAAAAGAGCGTCAGCATGGCCTTGCACCACCGCGTACCGCCTTCGGGCAAAAGGGCCAGAGCGGTGGTGCTGATGTCGTACGCCGCTTCCAGCTCGCCGCGCCACAGGTGCGCGGCCGACTGCAAGGTCAGAAGCGCGCCGAGCTGCTCCCCTTGGGCATCGCACTGCACTCCCTGCTTGGTGCGCAAGAGCGCGGCAGTCAGATCATTGCCGTCCAGCGCTCTCTCCGCGGCGCGAACAAAGTGCGGGATGGCCTGTTGCTTTTCGCCGCTGCGATAGGCGTGCTCGGCCAAGATCACCGGATCCGTCTCGCCCTGCCGCTCCAGATACTCCCCGGCGATGCGGTGGCTGCGGGCGCGATCCTCATCAGTGAGCAGGCTGTACGCCGCTTCGCGCATCAGCGCATGGCGGAAGCGGTACTCCGGATCGGCGGGGAAGCGGCTGTCGCGGCGCAGCTCCAGAACCTCGCTGCGGACAAGGCCGTTCAGACAGTCTAGGAGGTCGCCGGTCTGGCGCTCTCCGGCCAGCAGCGCGCGAATGCCGCCGAGCCAGAACGTCGCGCCGAACACGCTCGCGGCGCGCAGCAGCTTGCGGGCGGCGGCATCCAGCGCGCCGATGCGCGACTGCAGCATCGCCATCACCGTGACCGGCAAGTCGTCGCCTTTGCCATCGGCGACCGCGCGGATGAGCTCCTCCAGCAAGAGCGCGTTGCCTTCGGACTGCTCGACGATCCGCGCCAGGGTGACGGCGCCGATCGTATCGCCCAGGATCTGCCGCACCAGACGTTCCTGCGCTTTGCGGCTCAGCCCGCGCAGCTGAATCTGCTGCATCCGGCCGGCCCACATGTTGGGAAACAGCTCATGGATCTCCGGACGCGCCAGCGCCAGCACCATGAACGGCTGCTCGCGCAGCGCCCGCAGCGCAATGTCGATGAGCTTGATCGTCAGCGCGTCGCCCCAGTGCAGGTCTTCCAGCACCAGCAGCACCGGCTGCACCTGGCACTCGGCGCGCAGGAATTCGGTGAGGGCCAGGCCCAGCTGATCCGCCATGATGCGCGGGTCCTGCCGCGCCGCGCGCAGCTTGGCGCTGGCTTCATCCGCAAACGGAACACTACACACTTCGCCGATGAACTCGATGACCCGCTGCGGCAGGGCCGGATCGGGAACCGGGTCGAGGTAGCGGCTGATGCGCTCCCGCAGCTTGGACTTTCGCTCTGCCAGCGGCTCACTGCTGCTCACCCCGCACAGCCGGCAGATCGCCTGCCCCAATACGCCGCAGGAGGAGCCGGCGCTCATCGGATCGCCGCGGCCCAGCAGCAGCAGCATGTCGTTCTGCTGCGGCTGCACCCGGCGCAACAGCTCATGGAGCAGGCGCGATTTGCCCATCCCCGGCGCGCCGGTCACGAGCACCGCCTGCACCACCGATTCCTCCCGGCACACGCGCAGGGCGCCGGCGAGAATCTCGATGTCTTGATCGCGCCCGACGCAGGGAGTCGGCCGCCCGAGCAGCGTCTGCGAGGCGTCCGCCCCAAGCTCCTCCCCATGCAGCCAAAAGTGATCGGCGCCGCCGCGGCGCACCGGGAAGCGGGCGGCGATGAGTCCCGCGGTCACCTCATCAAGGGCAATCAGCTCCTCAACCGCGCCGGCGGCTTCCTGCCGGCATACGCGGATGAGCTGCCCCGCCCTATCGAGCACCTCGCCGACCGGCAGCCGCTCATTTAGCACCCCAAGTCCCGTGGCGAGCACGACGCACGACTGTGGCCATCGCTCCTTGATGACGAGCGCGCAGCGGGCGCCTTGCACGGCTTGGTCCGTGGCGGCGCCGCCGGCCGGGCTCAGTGCGGCGACCAGCGAGCCATCGGCGAGCCGCTCCGTATGCGCCCCATATCCTGCCAGCGCCGCCCGCAGGGACTCAAGGAGCGCTTGCTGCGGCTCGCTCTCCCCCGGATCCAGCGTGACCTCATCGGCAAGCTCCACGACCGGCGCCGCCACCACCACGCTGACCAGCCGCTGCTCGCCGCCGAAGATTCCGGCACTCAGCGTCGCGCTCCCCGAATCCAAGACGCGCTCGGTCGCATCGCCGAGCTTGGCCAGCGCATCCAGCAGCACCGCCGCGGTGGCGGGGCGCTGTTTGGGATCTTTGGCCAACATCCGGCTCACAAGCTCGGCCAGCGCGGACGGAATGCGGCTGCTGCGCTCCTGCAGGGAGGGCGGCTCTTCAAACAGAATCTTCGCCAACACCGCAGCCAGGTGCTCGGCGACAAACGGCGGCTCGCCGATAAGGCACTCGAAAAGGACGCAGCCCAGGGCAAAGATATCGGCGCTCGGGCCAAGGTCGCGCTGGCCGCGGGCCTGCTCCGGAGACATATACTCCGGCGTGCCGATCACCGCGCCGGTCTGGGTCATCTGGTGCGACAGCCGGGCGCGGCGGGCAATGCCGAAGTCGAGCAGCTTTACCTGCTCCAGGCTGCGGTGACAAAGAAATAAGTTCGAGGGCTAAATGTCCGGTGAGGTCATTCCCATAGGTGGACTGGCCGCGCGGCATCCCTGCGGATCGATTGCGGATCGCCTTCCGGGCCCGGACCCGAGCGCCGTATCGTGCTACTATCGGAGCATGCGTACGCGGTCGCTCCCTAAGACGTCTTATACCCGAACCATCGTCGCCTTGCTGCTGCTTCTGGGCACGCCGAGCGCCATGGCGGCAACGGTCGCCGTAGACCGCGAGCAAATGCAGCGGCTGTTGCAATCGCTGGTGCAGCAGCTGGCGATCGCGCAGCAGCAGCTCTCTCAGTCCCCTAGTGCGTCGGTGCAGTTCGCCGCCGTGGTGCAGCAGCTGCAAGCGACCCAGTCGCAGATCGCCGAGCTCTCACGCCAGATCGGCGCGGCGCCGCAATATCCCGGGTCCGGTCCGCAATACCCACAAACGGCGCCGCAGTACCCGCAGCCGGGTCCGCAATATCCTTCCTCCGCCCCGCAGTACCCGCAGCCGGGTCCGCAATATCCTTCCGCCCCGCAGTATACGCAGCCGGGTCCGCAATATCCTTCCTCCGCCCCGCAGTACCCGCAGCCTGCCCCGCAATACCCGCAGACCGCCCCGCAGTACCCGCAGCCGACGCCGCAGTATCCGCAGACTGCGCCGCAGTACCCGCAGCCCGCCCCGCAATACCCGCAGCCGCCGGCGCCGCAATATCCGCAGCCGGTCTACCAAAACCCGATAAGCGATGCCAACTTGCGGACCCTGCTCCAGCAGATCTCCAGCGCCTCCTACTCCAGTGAGAAGCTCAACGCGCTGCGCCAGGGCGTCACCGGAAACTATTTCCTCGTCGAGCAGATCGGGCGCATTCTGCCGCTTTATGTCTACATCACGGATCGCGTGGCCGCGCTGCAGATCCTGACGCCGCAGATCATCGATCACGCCAATAGCGGCAAGCTGCTATCGCTGTTCCAATCCGGCACCGATCGCGACCAAGCGCAGCGGATCCTCGAAGGGGTGCCGCCGCCGGCCCGATAATCCCCATCGGACCCTTGCTTCTCACCTCTGTCCGTACTCTGGCTGAAAAACGAGCGGAGACCCGATGTTAGGCCCGATTTACAAATGCAAGTGCGCGCCGGATCGCTAGCCATGCGCCCCGTCGCGCTCTGGCTGCTGGGGGTTGTCGGCGCCGCGCTGCCTAGCCCGGCGTCCGCGGACGGCTTCGGGCCGGCGCAGCTGTCGGAAGCCGCGCGCAAGAGCGACTTGGCCAAGGTCCTGGGCGTGCAGCCAGCGGGGGTCAGCGAAGCCAGAGGCTATAACCTGCATGCCGCAGGGGCGGCGAGCGGCTTCACCCTGGGCCGGTATGTTCAGGGCTCGCGCGCGTGGACCTTCCCGGTGCTCGGAGTGTATGCCGCGTGCGAAACCGGAACGTGCATCTCCGCGCTGCGTTTGGGAGCGGCATCTAGGCGCTTGGCACCCCTGGCCCTCATCGATCTGGAACAGCCGGCGGCGCCGGTGCCGCGCCTGGAGGCGTCCTGGCTGCTGGCCGAGGTCCCGCAGCCGAGCAGCCCGGCGCGCTGGCCGGTGCTGCTCCTAGTCGGCGAGAGTCAGCCGGACGAGCCCGCAGCCAGAGACGGCAAAAAGGGCGGCGCGAGCGCGGAGGCGCGCACCGAAGAGACCTTGTATGTGGTCTCCCTGCGGACCGCCGGGGCGCCGAAGCTCCTGTATTCAGGCACGCTCGTGGAGCGCGGACCGGAGCCCGCCCGGGACAGCCGCGCCCCGCGCCGCCTCGGCAGCCGGATCGAGGGGCTGCGGCTCGGGCGGCAAGGGCAAGAGCTGGTGATGGTCATTTCCACGCGCGATATCAGCTCGCGCTACTCCCGCGCGCTGCAGCCAGAGCCCACCGAGCATCACTATCAGCTGGTCGGAGAGCGCTTTCAAGAGCGATACTGACCTCCGGCTGCGCGCCGCTGCGCGGCCTTGGGCAAACGCCTTTCCGTTTGGTGCAAGGAGCCTACATGTCTGCAAACTCTGCGTCTGCGCTCCGGGGTTCCGGGGAGCGTCTGGCTGGTCGCTTCGGATACAGCCGCGGCCGGGGATTTCTTTTCGGCCTGCTGGCGGCGGGGACCTTGTGTGCGCTGCCGAGTGCAGCGACGGCGTTCTGCGGCTTCTTTGTCTCGGGAGCTGATGCGAAGCTTTACAACAACTCGTCGCAAGTGGTGCTGATGCGGCGCGGCAACCATACCGCCCTCACCATGTCCAATAACTACAAAGGTCCGCCGCAGGACTTTGCCATGGTGGTGCCGGTGCCGGTCGTGCTGCAAAAGGGACAGGTCAAGACCCTGCGTCCCGAGGTCTTTCGCAGCGTCGATACGCTCTCGGCGCCGCGGCTGGTCGAATACTGGGAGCAGGACCCCTGCTACGTACCGCCGCCGCCGGCGCCGCCGAGCGCCATGGTGGCGTACGCATCGGGCGGCGGCGGCAGAAGTTTTGAGGAGCGCAGCGCCCGGAAGTTAGGCGTCACGATCGAAGCGCGGTTCCAAGAGGGGGAGTACCAGATTCTGATCCTGTCGGCGAAGGACTCCGGCGGTCTGGATACCTGGCTACGCCAGAACAACTACAAGATTCCCGACGGGGCGGCGGAAGCGCTGGCGCCGTACATTCGCGACCAGATGAAGTTCTTTGTCGCCAAGGTCGACATCACCAAGGTCAAGCGGGATGCGCACGGGGCGGTGCAGCTCTCTCCGCTGCGGTTCAGCTATGACTCGGCAGAGCTGCGGCTGCCGGTGCGCCTGGGTCTGCTCAATGCCGAGAGCAAGCAGGACCTCCTGGTCTATGTGCTGAGCCCTGACTCGCGCTATGAGCTGGCCAACTACCAAAATGCGTTCATCCCCACCAATGTCGAAGTCTCTGATGCGGTCAAAGGCAACTTCGGCGCCTTCTACGGCGAGCTGTTTGACGAGACGGTGCGCAAGGCCGGCGGGCGCGCGGTGGTCACCGAGTTTGCCTGGCAGACTCCCATCCTGCAGCGTCCCCAGCCGGACATGAGCTGGCAGAGCTACCACTGCGATCCCTGTCCTGCGCCCGAGACCCCGCCGCCGAGCCTGAGCGACTGGGTGACGTTGGGAGACAAGACGCTGCTCGGCGACCTTGTCGACATCAAGCCCGGCGTGATGACGCGGGACTTCCAGCTCCCGGGCGGCGTTCCGGAACAGTGGGTGCTGACCCGCCTACATACCCGCTACGACAAAAATACGCTCAAAGACGATCTGATCTTCCGCAGCGGCAAGCCGATGGTCGGCGGCCGCGCCAACGGCGACGGCACCAACCGCGAAGAGGGCGCCCAGGGAGCGCAAGACGGCATGAATCAGTTTCAAGGCCGCTATATCATCCGCCACTACTGGGAAGGGGCGGTCAAGTGTCAGAATCCGCAGTATGGAATCTGGACCGGTCCGCCGGCCGGCGGCGGCTCCCAGACGGCGCGCGACCTGGCCAACGCGCCGCGCGGCCGGCTCAGCCTGAGCTCGACCGTGCGCTCGCCGATTCCCAGCCTGCAGCTGCCGGGAGTGCCGCGCGCCCCGCGCCCCGGCGAAAAACGCTGATTGCGGCTGGCTGACGAATTCTCTTACCTTTCGCTGCCCGGTTTCTCAGCATACCGGCCATGAGGGTCCCCCGCAGCGATGCGCCGGAGCAAGTACGGCGACAAGTACGGCGCAAGTAAGTATCGATCCGCTGCCGATTCCTTATTTTGTCCGTACTTCGCGCGGCGACGGATCGTTTGCCGTGCCAGCGCTGTGGAGCGCGACTTCGGAGGGCTAACTGTCGTCTGCGAGCCAGAAGCCGCGCGAACCTGTCCGCGCTGCCGCGGGCGAGCGTACGGACGGATTGGCCGGGCGTGCCGTTTCGCCTACGGAAACGGTACCGCTTGCATCCACAGCAAGGGACCCTCGTCCGTATGGCCATCCTCGCGTCCACTTCTGCTTACAAGGACTGCCCCATCATCGGTGACCGCGAGCGCGCTCGGCAGCGCTCGACCGACGATCTTGCCGGCGGCGAGGTCGAAGACCTCCGAGCTGCCGATGCGAACCTCGATATCGCCAGCCCCAAACAGAGTCTGCAGAGCCGCGCCCGCGGCCTGAACGGCGGGCCGGTCAGACGCCAACGACCCCAAAGAGCTCCAGCGCTCCAAGAGCACCATGGAGCCTGAATGATCTATCACGCGGGTGAAATCGTCGTAAACGTCGATGTCCGCTTCCGTATCCTGGTCCGCGTCGTAAAGCAGGAGCCGTCCTTTCTGTATCAGCAGCGCTCGCCCTTTATGTTGCGCCGGCAGCCAGGCATTTCTTTGGGTTCCGTGGGCCAGGCCGCGCTCCAGATCAATCACGGCGTCGGGACACATTACAAACCGGCTGAGCGGGCTCCTGGCGGAGTTCTCATACTCATGGGGCGGATCCGCGGTAAAGTCAACGTGCAGTCCTTGTCCGTACAGAGTCACGTGCTCCGAGCCCTGGCACTGAACCAAGATCCGGTTGCGCGCTATGTCGGTCTGTAGAATCCTCCCTTTGCAGGCAGCGGGTACGAGCTCCTGGCGCTGACCGCTTTCGCTTTCGAGCATGAACGCACCTTCTGGCGTGCGCGTCAAAAGTCGCTCCCCCCACGGCTGCACCAGGTCGTCCGCGGCTCGGGCTTTGCCGCCGGCTGCAGGGACAAGCCGCACGACTGGTTTGTCTCCCGCAAGGCCGCGGACGCTGTATGAGCCCACCGGACCGCGACAGCGCCGGCCGGCCATCGTCGTGACGAGGCTTGGCAAAGTGAGCTTGCCGTCACCATCTGTGTCCTCTGTGATCATCTCAAGGCGCACCCAGTGCCCTTCGGGATCGAGCTTGGCACGCCATACCAAGCCATCGCCGGGATCGAGCTCTACCTCCTGGCCGGTGGCCAGAGTCCGAACCACAGGGATGTCCCCCCGGGCCGTCTTGCGCAAGTATAATAGGCGCTGGCCGCTCCGATCCAAAGAGGCGGCGCGATGCGGGCCGATGGCGTAGTTGACATCCATCGCGCTGGCGCCGTGCTGACTCAGATCCTCTTCACGGCCCGTGATGGTATCGATGAGGAGCAGCCGACCGCCGATTACCGCGACGAGGTACCTGCCGGCGGAGTCCGAGGCAACAAATTCATTTATCGGCCGCTCGGGCCCATCGCCCAAGATGAGATAGGGCTCCAGGCGGTCCCCGGAGAAATCCCCGTGGCGCTCGTACATGACCCTGATGGCGCCATCTTTGTTCGTATCCGAGCGCGCCTGACAAAAGACCAGCCACCGCCCATCGGGCGGCGTCACCTGGAGGACTACGGGATGACGGGTTCCCACCTCCTTGGTGGCCCTTGCGCGGGTGCCTGATGCGGGAGAAGCGGAATGGATCGACTCAGCTCTTGCGGACGATGGGGAAGCTTTCGCGCAGCCAGAAAGAAGGATTCCAAGGAGAGCGGCGCGGACAAGCAGCGCCTGCATCGGACAGATATCAATTGTCATAGCTTCCGCTCCCTGCTTGCAATCGTACAATGGATATTCCGCCTCACGCAGGATGGCCTGCTCCATTAAGACGGCTGTAATTTGATCATTTCACCTATCCGACCCCCTGTAAAGAGCCGGGTCCTCATCCAGCCACGGGAGACGGAGGGAGGGACGTGACTTCAGTCGTCGCGGAGGTGGACCGTCGCCGGGACGCCGCCCCTGGGGCGCAGGGTGGCGAACAGGTCGGGCTCGATGCGGCGGCTAGGGTCGATGTCGAAGCGGGCCCGCCGCAAAAGGGTGGCAAGGACGATCGGTCCTTCTAGGAGCGCGAAGTGGTTGCCGATGCACACGCGCGGTCCCAGGCCAAACGGCAGCCAGGCGGACTTGGGCCGCGCCGCCTCCTGCGCCGGCAGGAAGCGGTCGGGATCGAAGCGGTCGGGGTCGGGCCAGGTCGCGGGTTGGAAGTGGATGGTATAGGGACTCACCATGACCAGGGTGCGCGCCGGCAGCGCAATGCCGCCGAGCGTCACCGGCTCCAGCGCCCGCCGCGCCAGGATGATCACGGGCGGATACAGGCGCAGCGCTTCCTTGAAGACGCGGGTCGTGTACTCCAGGCGCTGCGGCTCGGGCTGCGCCGGACCTTGGGGGCCGAAGGCGTCGGCTTCGGCCTGGACGCGGGCGCGCGCCTCGGGGCTGCGCGCCAGAAGGTAGAAGCACCAGGCGAGCGTGGTGGCGGTGGTCTCATGCCCGGCGACAAAGAGCGTGTTGACCTCATCGCGCAGCTGCTTGTCGGTCATGCCTTGGGCGGTGCTGCCGCCCTCCCCATCGCGGGCCAGAAGGAGCCGGGTGAGCAGGTCCTTGCGCGTGGTCACATGGTCGCGGCGCTCCCGGATCATGGCGTGGATGCGGTCGTCCAAAATACGCATCGCCCGCTGCCGCTCCGGGGTGTGGCGGCCGCGGAGCAGGAACGGCTCGCGCAGGCGGCTCTCGGCCGCGGTGAACAGCTCCGACAGCCGGCCGCGGGTGCGGGCGCGCAGCTGCTCGACCGCTTCGATGAGAACGATCTGCAGCGTCATCATCGGCGAGGCGCTCTGGGCGTCCACCCAGGAAAGGAGCGTGGTCAGAGCCTCGCCGATCTCCTCGGCTTCGTTGAAGGTGTCGGCGCCGAACAGCGTCGCGCCGACCACGCTCATGGTGATGCGCGTGGACTCGCGCAGCAGATCGATCTGTGACCCGCTGACAAAGCGCTGAAGGGCGCGGCGCGCTTCGGTATTCATCGTGCCGGTGTAGGTCGCGAGCTGGCTCGGGTGAAACAGCGGTGACATGAGCCGCCGCTGCCGCTTCCACAGGTCGCCTTCGCTGGTGAACAAGCCCTCGCCGGCCAGATCGCGCAGGAGCAGCCGGATGCCCGGCGATTTTTCGAACGACGCCGCCTTCTCCACCAGGAGCTCGTGCGCCACTTCCGGCGCGCCGACAAAGAGCACGGGGCGGTTGAAAAACCGCGTCTGCACGAGCGGCCCGACCTGGCCGAGCTCCCGCAGGAAGGTGAGCCGATCGCCTTTGAGCCGATGAGCATGACCGAGCCAGTTGGCCCCAGGAGCGAGCGGAATCGAATCATAGGGGTTGGGTTTCACGGCGGAGCTTCCTGACTTGGTGACCTGTCATCATAAGCCGGCGGCGCGGCGGCGGAAAGCAGTTCTCAGCTGAGCGCGGGCGCCGAGCGAGGTCCTGCGGCCCGCACCTGTCCGCAGCCTGTCCGCAGCCCATCTGGATGCCGGCGTTATCGACGAAAAAGATCGCATCAAATAGCAGAGGGCTAACTGTCGTCTGCGAGCCAGAAGCCGCGCGAACCTGTCCGCGCTGCCG
>CALFML010000362.1 GCA_937879845.1 uncultured Myxococcales bacterium | reverse complement strand
GACGTGTGCTCTTCCGATCTCTTGCGCTTCGATGAGCAGACTGCCGCCGACGGCGCCGGCGTTGAGGATGATCGCGCCGCCGCCGCCGCCGCCGCCCGCGCCCTGGGCGGCGCCGCTGCCGCCGGCGGTGTCGGCGCCCGGCGCACCGCTGGCAGCGATCCGCCCGGCTCCTTGAATGCTCCCGGCGAGCAGGTAGACAAGACCGCCGCCCGCGCCGCCGCTGCCGCTGCTGCTGGTCTGCGCGCCCAGGCCGTTCTGATCCCCGGCCCCGCCGCCGCCGCCGAAATAAAGCCGCGCGCCGGCGTCCAAGGCCAGCGGGTGGCCGCCGCGGCCGCCGCGCTCGCGGCGGAAGTTGCCCTGCCAGCTCGAGTCGCCGGGCGGCACCGTCAGCGGGTTGAAGCTGGCCGTCGCGGCGCTATAACCGCCGCGGCCGCCGCCGCTGGAGTTTGTGAGCTGATTGTTGGCGGCTTTGTAACCCGGATCGAGCGCCCAGGCAGCCGCCCCGGTCACGTTGGCCGACATGACGCCTTGGCCGGTCCACGCCGCCGCGGCACCGGCACCTGCGCCGCCGCCGCCGCCGGCTTTGAAGGCGTTGCCGCCGCCGCCGCCGTTGGCCGGGGCGCCGCGCCCCTGTCCGCCCGCTGGTAAATACGCGGCCGTGAACCCGGCGATGCTCTCGCCTTTGGCCCCGCCGCTGCTGCTGGCGGCAAATATGTAGCCGCCGAAGTCGGGAGACTCGTCGGCGACGCTCTGTCCCATCGGCAGCGCCGGGCCGCCGCGAAAGCCCTGGCCGGTGGCCGCGATTTCGCCGTTCACCGTGAGGCTGCTCTGCGCCCGCACCGCGACGACGCCGCCGACCTGGCCGTTCCACGGCAGCGCGACCACCGATGCGCCGGCATTGACCGTCAGGCTGCCGTACTGCGGCACGCGAATCACCTGGGCCGCGCCCAGCGGATCGTAGCTGTTGCGCAGGCCGCCGCAGGTGCCGTCGAGCATGATCCGATTGGTCGTCCCGTCCACCGCCGCCACGGCGACAAACTCGAACAGGCCGGCGCTGTTCAAGGCGGAAACGCCGCCATATTGGTCGGAGTCCGCAGTCTGCAGCTGCGCCCCCTGCGGCTGCATCACAAGGAGCAGGTCGCCAGGCTGCACGCTCAAGCCGGCGAAATCCACGGCCGAGCTGAGCGTGAGCTGCTTGGCCCCCCGGCTCGCCGCGACGCCGAGTCGTCCGTAGCGGTTGAGCACCATCGCCGCCGCCGTGACCGTAAAGTCGCCGTCGGGAGCCTGCTGCAGCGCGCCCATCCGGGTATCCGTATCGAGCTGAACCGGCGGCGCGCACGCCGTGAGCGCGAGCACCGCCCACGCCACCGCGGTGCTGCGCCGGCCCCGCGTCCGCGGAGTTTGATTCAGACCGCCCACCCTGCTTTTACGCGCCAATGGCCACCTCAGCGCTCGGCCGGTCGGCGCGAATAAGCCCGCCAGAGTCGCGACGGTCGCTGGGCAGACCCGGCCAGATTACGTCAACTTCCATCCTAGCCGACGGCGAGCCGCCCAAGCAATCGTTCTTTGGACCCCAGCGAGAGGCTGCTTTAGCCTGACGTATATGTTTATAGGCGGCGATGAACGGGTCGCCTTTAGGTGCGGCGCGGCTTTGGTTTTTCAGTCGGGGTAGACGTAGCGGATGATGACCGAGTCCGGCTCGGTGAAAAACGGCGGCAGCTTGACCGGGGCGTGCGGCGGACGCTTCCAAAACAGCTCGCGGCGCAGGCGGTCGTTGCGGCGGGCGAGCGCGCCGCGGCGCTGCTCGACGGACTGATCGTTTATCACCCGCAGCGAGGGCAGCGGCGCCGCGAAGCCGACAATCAGCGGCTCGCTGCGGAGCACATCCTCAAGGCGCTTAGGCTGCGGACGCGAAATCTGGATTAATTTGAGGGCGCCAGCGCTTGCGGAGTTCGCCGCATTCGCGGCCGCGTTAGCCGCGGGTCCAGCGCCGGCGCCCGTCCCTGGACGCGGAGCATGAGGCCCACCCTGACCGCCGGCTTGAGCCGTGCCGCTGCTCCAGGTCAGCGTCACCGCCTCTCCCGGCAGGACCATCTGATCCCGCGTTTTTGCCAAGCCGCCATCGGCCGGAAGCGCAGCGGCTGCCGCCGGGCGCGGCGCCGGACCCGGAGTCGGCGCCGCGGCGGGCGATGCGGCTTGGGACGGCGGCGGAACAGCCGAGTTCGTCGCTACCGTACAGGCGCAGACCACGCCCTCCAGCACCATCACCGCATCGCCGGAGTCAGAGGTCTCGGCGAGGTAAGTCGTGCCTTCGGGCAACAGCGCAGCGCGCCGGGTGAGGACCGCCAGACCGCCGATCATGCGGTCGGCGGCGACCAGCACCCGGCCCCGGTGCAGCGCTACGCGGCGCTGCTGCGGCATCAGGGTCACTTCCGCCGCCGGACCGACACGAAGCAGCGTTCCATCGGGAAAGACCAGCTCCAGCCATCCCGCCGCGCCGGTCTGCACTTTCTGGCCTTCGCTGACCCGGTCGTTTACATGCAGCGGCCGCGGCGCGGTCGGCGGTGGGCTATGGGCCCAGGCCTCGCCGCGCAGCTCGCGCACCTGGGCGGGGCCAAGCGGAATGACCGACTCTTTGCTCTGCGCCCGCGCCGGCCCTCCGACCGCGCCGAGCGCCACTGCGAGCCATAAGCAGACCGCCAGCCTGCGGGTGTCCGGCACTTGCATGATCACAACCATATTCGATAAAGCCCGCAGGTGCTCCTCCCGTTATCGGACCTTTGGCGCGCGGCCGGGTTCGTCGCTGTCGCCGGCGCCGCGGGTCGCCCGCCGCCGCGGAGCCGCTTACGCCTCCCAGCCGACGCGGCGGCGCGCCTCCAGGCAGCTCGAGGTGCCGGAGGAAAACTCGCGGCAGGTGCTTGGGCGGTCCTTATAGATCGTGCAGCCGTAGGGGCCTAGGGTGGGACCGGCGAGTGCGGCGCACCGGCGCTGCTCCGGGTCGCGGCGCACCGACAGCTGCTTGCCGCGGCCCTCGACCAGATCGGGATGGGTCTGGGAAAGCGGCTCCTTGCGACCGAGCGGGACCAGATCATAGGCGTGGCGGCAGCAAGCGCCGCAGGCCTGGCAGGAGAGGTTGCCCTCATGCAAGGCGCAGGCGGCGGCTTTGGGATCGATGACCAGGCCCGGCCCGTCCTCCGCCGCCGAGCGCTGGCAGCGCCACTTGCTGGCCTGCCGCTTGTCCATGGGCGGCGCGGCATAGGCGCAGCTCTGACACGTGGCGCCCGCCGGGGCGGTAAACATGCCGTCGGACATCGGCAAGCCGCTGCGGTGGCGGGCCGGCGCCGGGGCCTTGAGCCACATGGTCGGCAGCGGCGCCGACGCGGCGGCGGTCAGCGCGGCGCTGGCGTCGTAGCCGGTCTTGGGCACCTTGGCGACCAGGCGGTGCAGCTCGGCGGTCGCCCGCAAGGCGCGGTGCAGCGGTTTGCGAAACGGCGGCCGGGCGGCGCGGCTGAGACCTTCGACGGCCAGCGCGTGCGCAAGGTCGGACACGGTCGGTGCCGGTGCGGCATCGGGGCTCGCTGCGGCGTCCGCGGGGTCGCCGGCGCTCGCGCTGGTCATGGGATCGCGCGGCAGCGCATCATAGAACCGGCGAAACTCCGTAGTCGGCCCGAGCAGCCGCCGCAGCCCGTAGCGCCGCAGCAGCGCCGCCTGGACGCGCAGGCAGGCCTGCTCCCGCGTGGTGTCGCCCTGATACTGGGCGCTGTCGCTGTCGTTGATAAGGCCCCAGTCGGGCTTGGTGAAGCTGTCCTCCCCCTGGACCAGGGCGTGGCAGATCTCGTGCAGGATGATCTGGGCGAGGCAGTCGTCGGGATCGAGCTCCTCCGCCGGAGCAATCGCCAGCCCGCCGCGGCCGTCCGTAGTCGCGTAGCCCTGCGTCGACCGCCGCACTCGCAGCCCGAGCTCGGTGGCCGCGGTCAGCCAGATGTGATCGAGCGGGTCTACGTAGCGAGCATCCACCGTGCGCGTCATCGGCCTATTGTCTCCACGGCACGCCTATATCGCACGGCTGGACGAACAGGCCAATTAATCCGTAGATGTAACTAAAATCACAGAATTTATCTAAACAAACAAGCAGCCTACTATTGCGAAGATGGGCCTCCCTACACAGCTAGCGGCAGCGGCGTCCCCCTGGGAGGGAAGGCGGTCGCTCGCGGGTCGCCGCGGCGTGGCTTTACGCCGTGACGGCGCAAAGCTGCGCTCGGTGCCGCCGGCGTGGCGGCTGGGAGTGCTGGGCGCCGCTCTGGCCGTGCTGCTGGCGGGGGGGCGAGCCGGCGCGCAGACCAAGCTGACGCCGCTCAGCGATAGCGACACCGAGATCCTCTCGGCCCTGCCCGATGAGAAGCCGTACAACGTTCGTATCCACTTCCTGCGCTCCAACGAGCGGCGGCATGATGTGTTTTTTCCGGCGCTGCGGCACCTCGGCGGCGGCTACATCGGCGTCGGCGCCGATCAGAACTACACCCTGGCGGCGGTGGCGCGGTCCGAGCTCCTGTGGCTCATCGACATCGACGGCGATGTCGTGCAGTGGCACCGCATCTATTCGGCGCTGATTCCGGCGGCGGAGACGCCGGCGGAGCTGTTGGCGCTGCTGTCGGGCAACAAGGACGCGCAAGTGAAGGCGGCGCTGGCCGCCCGCTGGCCGGAGGACGAGGCCAAGCGCCTGTGGCCGACGTTCCTACGCTACCGCGGCCTTTTGACCGCGCACCTGCGCGCCGAAAAAGAGGTTCGCCAGCGCGGCCGTCCCGTCACTTGGATCGCCGATCCGGAGCTGTACCAGCACATCCGCGCGCTCATGCAGGCCCGCCGCGTCATCGCTCGCGTGGGCGATCTGCACGGCGAGACCACCCTGGTTGCTATCGGCGCCGCCGCCCGCCGGACCGGACACCTCATCCGCACGGTCTACCTATCCAACGTCGAGCAGTGGACAGACCGGGTAGCTCCGTGGGGATGCATATCCACCGATCTCCACCGCCGCATCGACCGCCACCGCGCCTATCCATACAGAAATAGGAGGCTCCCCGGGGTCCCGATGGACCACCCCTGGACCTCCCGAGGTACCCATGGGTGACATCGTCCGCAAGGAGAAGAACGGCAAGTTCCTCGGCTGGTACATCCGCTACATCGACTCCGACGGCCGGCGCAAGCAGCGCGCCAGCCACCAGCCGACCAAGTCCCTGGCGCGCCGGCTCCTTGTCGAGATCGAGGCGCGCGTGGCCCGCGGCCAGTGCGGCATGCCGGAGCCCGCCCCGCCGCCGGCCGCCGAGCTGTCGGTGGCGCAGCTGTGCGAGCGCTATGTCACAAGCTACTCGCGGCCGCGCATAAAAGATCCGGCGCAGTACCGCATCGAGCAGCGCTCGGCGCTGCGGCGCATCCTTCCCATCCTGGGCGAGCGCCTCTGCAGCACCGTCGCGGCCAGCGACATCCGGCGCCTCCGCGATCAGCTCTCCGGCGACTACAAGCCCAACACCGTGATGTCGACCCTGCGGCCGCTGTCCACCGCGTTTTCCTGGGCGCGGCGGGAAGGAATCATCACCTGCGACAACCCCTGTCTGGGAGTCGAGCGGCCGGCGCGGCAGAGCCTACTGGAGTTTCTGAGCCGCGATGAGCTGCGCCGCCTGCTTACGGCCGCGGAGGAGCGGGCGCGGACGCGCGGCAGCGCTGCCGACTGGCTGCTGCACTGCGCGATCGCGACGACCGTGCGCACGGGAATGCGCAAGGGAGAGATCCTCGGACTGCGCTGGCAGGATGTGGATCTGGAGACGCGGCGCTTGGATGTCGCGCGCTCCTATCGCACCGCTCCCAAGTCCGGCCACACCCGCCACCTGCGGCTGCCTTCGGCGCTCTGTCCGCTGCTGCAAAAGTGGCGGGAGCGCTGTCCGGCGACTCCGGAGCGGCTGGTCTTCCCGGTGCCGGCGCGCGGGCGTTTTCGCCTCGGTCGCCGGGTAGATATGTTAGGTCTGCCGGAGCTTCTGGCGGAGCTTGGACTAAGCTCCCTGAGGCGGCCCTGGCACGCCCTGCGCCACACCTTCGCATCGCACTTTGTCATGGTGGGAGGAAACATCCTGACGCTGCAGAAGATCCTCGGACATGCCGATATCAAGATGACGCTCCTGTATGCGCATCTGGCACCGGACTTTCTGGCGGAAGAGATGGACCGGCTGGTGATCTGAGCGCTACCCCGGACGGCGCCGCGGCGCCACGGCGCGGTCGAGATAGGCAGTGATATCCTGGCGGCGGAAGTAGCGGCGGCGCTCCCCTTTTATACGGACCGCCAGCTGCGCGACTTCGGGATGGCGCTCCATCCAGCTCTGCAGGCGGCGGCCGATTTCGTTGCGCAGGACCTGTTCCTGCCGCCGCCAGCTGCGGTGCTCGGGGGTTCCCGGCGGCGGCTCCGGCGCCAGGGCGCGGCGCGGGTGGATGCCGAGCAGGCTCGCGGTCTGCCAGGTGTCGAGCAGCGCTTCCGCCGTCTCCGCTGGGCGCCGCTCGCTGCGCCGCTCTGCGGGGAGCCGCGCCGCCAGCAGCGCAACCAGTTCCCCCACCGTGAGATCGATTACCCTGGTGTCGTCCGAGATCTCTTTTCTGAGAGCCATGCGCTTTCATTTTACAGAGGCGGCAAGGCTTAGGGTAAAGATAAATTCCGAGTTTGGTTTGCAGCGTAAATCAGGTGAGGCGCTTTTTCGCAAGCGGCGGAGCCAGGGCCAGCACGTTTGGGAATTCGCCCGGCGCACCGGCGAGCGACAGGAGTCCGTAGCCGACTCCGGACATGCCCGTCATAAGCGATGGCGCGGCATCCGGAAACGCAAAGCCGCAGCGCGGCGGCGCAGCGTTTAGGGACAAGAGCAGCCGGTGCAGCCGCGCTTGCAGCTGCTCTTGCCAGGTGCGGCGCTGCAGCACGGCGGCGGCCTGCGCTACGATAAGCAGGTTCCCGACTTCACCATGGCAGAGACTGTGCTCGGCTGCCTCCGTCGAAAGGGTGGTTCGCACCGCGGCTTCGATTTCATCCACTACGGCCGGCGGCATCGCAAGCGGGGTCGCCGCGGCGCCGGGGGCCTTTGCATGCGCTGCGACTCGCGACAGGAGGACGCCGGGAGCGCCGTGGCACCAGGTCCGCATGAACCGCGCCGATTCTGTGCCGCAGCGCAAGTCAGGCCAGTTCTGTTCCGTCTTATCGAAGTGAGCTCGCTCATGCACGAGCGCTGCCGCTGCGGCGCGCAAGCAGTCGTGAGCCAGCGAGCCGAACCCGCCTTGCGCGGTGACGGCCGCCGCCAGGCGGGTCAGGGCGCAGTAGACGCCTGCGGTGCCATGGGCGAACCCGAGCAGCGGCGTCGCGGCGGCATGCGAAGGCCAGGCGAGGCCGCCGGCGCACGGGACCGCGTCTTTGAGCAGGCGGCGTCCGAACTGCGCTGCCGCGGCGAGCGCCGCATCGTCGCCGCTTACCGAGTGGAGCGACAGAAGGGCTAAAACGGCTCCAGCCGCGCCATAGATCACATCACTTGCAACCGGCGCTTCGCCTTGCGCCGCGGCCTGCAGCTTGGCCAGCGCCGGAGCCAGCCCGCGCACGAGCCGCGGCTCGTCAAGCACCGCCGCCGCATGCGACAAGGCGTAAAGCTGCGAGGGCAGGCCGATAAACCCGCCACACTCGCTGCCGTCCTTCGCCGCGAGTACGGAGCGATGGACCCGCTGTGCCGCCGCCGCGGCAAGCTCGCTGAATTTGGGCTCGTAAAGGGCCGTGCCAAGGTACGCCAGATAAAGTGCGATGCCGGCTTGTCCGTCGTACAGGTGGGCGTCGACCGGCGCAACTTCACAAGCCGTCTCACCGCTGAACTTCATGCCGATCCAGGTGGCATCCTGCGGACCGTGAATCGCGCCGCGAAGCAGCCGCTCACCAAGGTTCAAGGCGTGCTCGCGCGCCCGCTGGCCCGCGGAATTGACTGCGGCCGCAGGCAGCGGAGTCGGCTTGGCGATCGAGGCGGCCGCTGCGCTCACCCGGGTCCCAAACGCGGAAGCCGAGAGCGCGGCGCGCACGAGAAAAATCTGCCGCTCCAGCTGCTCCCCGGTAAGAGCGGCAAGGCGGCTGCGCACCGTAGTCAGACAGTCGGCGGGAAAGTAATCGCCATGGCAGCCTCCCTGCCCATCCCACAGATCGCGGCTGCCCGGACGGGTCGTGAAAAACGGCACGTCGCCGCAGCGCAGATCCGCAAGCTCTGCCTGCACAACCGCGGCGGGCACTTGCGCATCGGACTCCGCGAGCAGGAGCAGGAGTTCCTCATGCGCCTTGGCGCTGCGCAGAAAGTCCGGATGCGTCGCCGCCGCCAGCAGCTTGGCGTAGACCGTGGTCGCGCGGACGATGTGGCGGACCTCATCGGCGGCGAACATCATAAGCGGGCTGTCGGCGGCAGTGGACAGCCAGCTTGAGCGCTGGCTGCAGATAAAGCGCAGCATCGCTTCAAAGCCGGCGACAATCTCTTCGACATACTGCGCGGCCGGGGCGATCTGATCGCGGACCCGCGGCAGGTTGCGGGCCTTGGGCATGAAGGTCTGCTTTACCGCCAGCTTCATCTCATCGGTTCCACTTGCGACAAAGCCCGTCGTCGCCTGCGGCACGGCCTGGCCGTCTTCGTTGCCCAGACCGCCGATGTTGATGCCCGGCTGGGCGGCGCCGCCCCACGCCCGCCCCGGCAGCAGACCGGTGCGCAGTACGGAGTCATCGAGCAGCTGCTCCGTGCGGGCTCCGGCATCGTGATCATAGGAGCGCGGACGGAAGGGATGATGAAATAACGTCTCCAGATCCACCAGCACCGGATGCTCGCCGCAGGCGATGATGTTTTCATAATGCAGATCGGTGCCCTGCAGAACATGAAGGAGCGCGAGAAATCCGCCCTGACGAACATAGAAGCGCGCGACCGCAGCTTGGTCCGCGCAGTCCGCGGCCGCCAGGTACTCGACCCAGCCGTAGCCGCGGCGCGGGAGGATGCGCTGCTCATAGAGAGCCGGAAACTCCTCTCCAAGCGACTCCGCCGGCCGGCCGTGCTGCAGCTTGCGGAGGGAAAGCTCGCCGCGCTGGGCCGCCGCGTTGCATCGCTGCAGCAGTGCTTGAAAGTGGCGGTCGACCGAGAGATCTTTGGGCTTGAACATCAGCACAAAGGACTCTGCCGGCGCGTCTCCGGCCAGGGACTCTGCGCTCTCAGGGGCGCTTGTCGTCCCGGCCAGGCGCTTTGCGAACCCGAGCCGCATGACGCTGTGGCCGCCGCGATGGCCGTCGGACATTCCGCCGGCCAAGGCGACCAGATGGGTACAGCCGCGGGCGCCGGGAAACTCTTCCACGATCGCCGCCCAGTCGCGGGTCAGACAGGCCAGGACTTCGGTGATGTTGGCGATGAAGCGCTGCTGCTCCAGCTGGAGCCGCTCCGCCAGGACGGGATACTCTTGTTCAAGGGCGGTCCAGGCTTCTTTCCGGCTGCTATAGCGCCCGAGGAAATCGCTGAAGCGCTGCTCCGGCGTATCGCCGCGCAGGGTTCCCAGAAGCCGCGCCACGTTGAGCTCCAGCACGAGCGTCCGCTTGGCGTGTAGCAGCAGCAGCCCGCCAAGCTGCGTCCGCAGCTGCGGCTCAAGCGCGACATAATCGATCGCCGGCAAGCCGCTCGGCAGCTGCTGCCGGATCGCCGCCAGCGCCGGCTCGATATAGCAGCCGAGCGCCGGCAGCCAGAGCGCGACCTCCGCATCCACGGTCGCGGCCGTTTTTTGCGCGGCATGGGTCGCAGGGTCTGCGGGCTCTTGCGCCAGCGTTTTATCGACAGTCATCGGCGTTATCGGCTTCATCGGCACTCCCAATAAAAAAGGCGGCTTGCCCGTGCGACGAGCAAGCCGCCTGTCTCAGCTACGCGAGGTTGCAGCGCGGTCCGTACAGCGTGCAGACCGGGGAGGTGATGCAGGGCGACTCCTGCAGGTCACCGCTTGCGAGCTCCGCCTGGCCGGCCGGGTTGGCGGGAAGGGCACGGCGCTCGGCGGCGGTCAGCTGGGCGCGGAAGCTCGGGTCTTTCCAGGCACGGGCGATCATCTCTGAGGTCATTGGTCTCTCCTTTTTTCTTCGTGTGCCCCGTTCGGGCGGTTGATGAATAGGGGACACTGCAGGGCTTGTGCCAGAGCTGCGCGGCAGACTCTGCGTGCCCGTTTTTTTATCCGGAAATTTATGGATCAGCGTCGGAGAGAGAGACTTGGAGCGGGTTTCCAAGGGAGTCTTCATGCGCCCCCTGCCGCCTTGCGGACTACGGCAGTCAGGCAAAGTTTGCCTATCCGGACCAAGACCCGTAATTCAGGCAGGCAAACTTTGCCCGAACGACCTGCCGGCGCTCCTTCCCGGACACCCGCCAGGCAAATGTTGCCCGCGCGCACATAGGGCCTCCCCTGACCGGGGTTGATGTGGGCCGTAAGCGCAGCTATCCGGGGAAAGAGGCAGAGCGCACGATGGTGTCAGCCAGCGCGGCGAGGGCGTCGGGATAGTGGTCGACATCGCAGATGCTGAGCTCCAGCGCCGCGGGCGTGCCATCGGGCTTGCGGCCAAACGCGCCGGCGAACTTCGACAGGCGGTGCTGCGGCTGGCCGTAGACGCTGGGGTCGGCTGCGTAGGAGCAGGATGCGCCAAGGCCGGGGGCGCGGTTGAGTCCCGGGGTGGCGTGGAGCCCCCATTGATCGACGATCTCGACGCGGCCGCCACGGCTTATGTCGGGCAGGGTCCAGATGCCGCTTATAAGGAGTCTGCTCGGCAGCCGCAGAGCGGAGAAGAACTTATAGTAGTTCTCGGTCGGCTCCAGAAAGCTGCCGGGGCGCTCGCGGCAGCCGGTCTTCACGCCGGTGGTGAGCAGGGTCTCGTTGCACTGGGTGCTGCGGGCCAGGCAGCGGTAGTCGACGTTGTAGCAGTCGTAGTCGTCGGGCTTGGCCTTATCGCAGTCGCGCGTCAGCGGGCTTATCTCGCGGCGCCGGACGAGCTGCACCGAGCAGTCATCTTCATCCGTAACATAGATGACGGCGAGGAATGATCCGGGGCGCAGAAACCCGGCGTTGTCGGGATGGTGACCGTTCAAGGCCCGCCGCGAGGCTTCCAGCTGGCCTTCGACGCCGCAGCCGGCGTCGCCGACCAGAGCCATGCACTGGAACGCCTTGATAGGTCCCATGTCGACCATTTTGCCGGTCATCGGATCGGGCTCCAGCTTGACCGGGACGTTGGTGCCGGCATCGGACTTGGCGATGAAGTGGCTGCCGTCGATAGGAACGTAGCGCTCGTCCGGACATAGAGTCGTGCAGGCGTTCCGGGCCTCCTGCGTGGTGCTGGTGCGCCGGGTGCAGGGGGTCGCCTGCAGCTGGCCGTCGTCGCCGGCGAAGGTGTCGCAGGTGCCGATGTTGCCGCCCCATAAAAGACCCGGCGCTTGATCGGTGCCGATATCGGAGGTCGCGATGCCGACGTGGTAGTCGGGAAACGCCGCATCGATCTTTTGCATGAACTTGGGAATGTTTTGCGCCAGCGCCTTCTGCTTAGGCGTCATGGAGGGCGAGTTATCGATGAGAAACAGAATGTCGACGGCGTGCGTTGTTAGTGGGAAGTCGTCCACCGGCGGCGCTGTTTTCACGCAGCCGGCGGGGCAGATGTCTGTGATCCGCGGCCCGCCGCAGGCCCCCAAGGAAGCTGCCGCACCAAGTCCGGACACGCACAAAACGACGGAGAGAGCGCGCATGAGTGCTCCTGCACGACCGAGTCCGGTCGTGAGAAAATAGGAACGGTTCGAAAAAGGAGTGCGGACCGACTTAGTAGGGATGGGGAAAAGACAGACCTTACAGAATGGGCAGCAGAAACTCGGCGATAGCCCGGCGCGCCGTGGACCGCAGCGGGACCACCTTCACCCCGGCTGCTGCCGCTTGCCGACGACAACGGCCGGCGGCGATTCGATGTCGAGCAGTGGTTCCGCTACAGCCCGCAGTTCCGCCGCAACCTGGCCGCGCTGCCGCGGGATGACAAGACCCTGGTGCTGCGCACCCTGGCGCGCGGCGAGCTGCCGGCCCCAGATCTGGACCGCTGGCATTTCTCCGTGCAGACCTTGGATGATTTTTTGTACCGCATGGATGCGGCGCAGCCGCCGGCCCAGGGGGTGCTCGACCTGATGCCGGAGATGGCCAAGTCGCACCGGCCGGGCACGCGCGGGCTGTCCTGGCTCGGTCAGGTGCAGGCGCAGCCGCGGCCGCGGCTCGACTGGACGCTGCTGCCGCCGCTGCGCGATGATCAGGCACCGCCGCCGCCGCCGCTGCGGCTTGTTCCCTGGGAGCGCCTGCCGCCGCTGCGGCTGTTGCCGCCGCTTCCGGGCCCGCAGATCGTCGCTCGCCAAGCGGTGGTGCCGTGGAGCTCCCTGCCGCCGCTGCGACCGGGCCTATCATCAGAGCTTGGGACGCCTGGGACGCCTGGGACGCCTGGGACGCCTGGGACGCCGGGGGCGCCGGCGCCGCCTACGCCGCCGCTGCCACCGCTGGTCGCGCACGCGCTGGTTCCCTGGACGCGCCTGCCGCCGCTGCGCACCGTGATCAACCTAAAGTCCGGGTCGTCGCAGGCGCTGCCGCCGCTGCGCGGAGAGGAAGCGGCCGCCCCGCCAGTCGCGCCGGATTTCCGGGTGCTGCCGCCGCTGCGTTCCGGTGAGTCGCTGCCGCGTCCGGCCGGCGGCAAGCTCGTCCCGTGGGAGTCGCTGCCGCTTTTGCGCGATGCCGCGGTGGCGCCGCAGCGCCGCGTGCCGTGGCGCCGCTTGCCGCCGCTGCGGGCCGGGCTGGCGGCGGTCCTGTCGCCCGCCGGTTGAGCGGCGCCGGACCGGCTTGGCGCGGCCCGAGGCATCGGGCATGATGGACGCCCGATGGCCGACAAAAAGAAGCGCGTGTTGCTGCTGCACACCGGCGGGACGCTGGGGATGGTCGGAGGTGCGCCGAACCCCCTTTTGCCGGAGCGCGCCGGCGACTCGCCGCAACAGGCGCTGCTGCAGCGGCTGCCCGAGCTGCGCGACATCGCCGAGATCGAAGTCGAGATCCTGGCGCGCCAGGACTCCTGCGACGTAAAGAGCGAGCAGTGGATTGCCTGGGCAGAGCGCATCCGCTCCGATCGCTGGGCCGACGGCATCGTCCTTATTCACGGCACCGACACCATGGCCTATACCGCCAGCGCGCTCAGCTTCCTTTTGCAAGAGCGCCGGCCGGTCGTGCTGACCGGGAGCCAGCGCCCGCTGTCGCTTGTGCGCAGCGATGCGCGGCAGAACCTGCTCGATGCGGTGATCGTCGCCTGCGGCCCGGTGGCGGAGGTGATGATCTGCTTTCACAGCGTGGCGCTGCGCGGCAATCGGACGCTCAAGCGCTCATCCACTTCCATGGGAGCGATGGGGGCGTTCGAGAGCCCGAGCTGCCCGCCGCTGTGCACCCTGGGTGTGGATATCGGCTGGGGCGAGCATGCGCTGACCAGCCGCGGCGAGCCGCGCCGGCTGCAGGTCGGCAGCGCGGTGCATCTGAGCTGGGTGCTGCCGGATCTGCCGGCCCCGCCGCCCTGGCTCCCCGGCGAACCTGCGGTGCATGTGCTGTGCGCGCTCGGCTCGGGCAACTTTCCCCTTCACGCGGGGTGGATGGAGCTTGTCGCCCGCGAGGCGCAGGCAGGCGTCGCCCACCTGGTCGTCAGCCAGTGTCCGCACGGCGGGGTGAGCCCCGGCCGCTACGAATCGAGCCAGAAGCTCGTCGAGTGCGGCGCAATCTATGGCGCGGATTTGACCTATGCCGCGGCGGTGGCCAAGGCGCGGGTCGCCCTGGGTCAGGGCTTTACGCACAAGGAGCTGTGCGCCTACCTCGGCCAGAATGTCGCCGGTGAGCTGACCCCGTGCGTTCGCACCCCCGATTAGCGTGAGCCCATGCGGCACCGGACGGCGTCGGCGGGCGTCGGCGGCTGCCGCCGGCAAGTGTGATATAAGAATGAAGATGGGAGATCCGGCCAACCCTGGGGCTCCGCCTGAGAACGCGGCCGCGGATTCCTTCGCCGGGTCGCGGGCCGGGCAATACGCCGCCACCCTGCCGCCGCCGCTGCAGGCGCCGCCGCCGCCCCTGGCACCGCCGCCGCCGCCGCCTGCTCCCATGCCCGAGCCGCCGCGCCGCATCGGGCGGTTCGTCGTCCTGCGGCACCTCGGGCAAGGCGGTATGGGAGTGGTCTACTCCGCCTACGATGAGGAGCTCGATCGCAAGCTGGCGGTCAAGCTGCTGCACCAGAGCGAGCTGGCCAGCGCCGACCGCCGCACCCGCATCTTCCGCGAAGCCCAGGCCATGGCCCGCGTCTCCCATCCCAACGTCGTCCAGGTCTACGAAGTCGGGGAGGTGGACGGCCAGGTCTTCATCGCGATGGAGTTCATCGAAGGCACCACCCTTGGTACCTGGCAGAAGCAGAGCGAGCGCTCCTGGGATGAAGTGCTGCGCATGTACCTGGAGGCCGGACAGGGACTGCTTGCCGCTCACCGGGTCGGGCTTGTGCATCGTGACTTTAAACCCGAACACATCGCTGCGCCGCGGCGCCGGGTGATTCCGTCCGCGTGCGGGCGCGCGGCGGCGGGCGGGGCGGCGGACGCCATCTGGAGCCGCCTCGTCGTCCGTTCTTGCCTCCGCCGGTCCGGCTTGTCACACTCCGGGCGATGCGGGCCTCCGCTTCTTTGCCGAGCGATACGACGCGCCGCAGCCCGGGCGCGGTCGGCGCGGCGTGGGAGCGCGAGCTGCTTGTCCGCGCACCAGAGATACGGACGCTTGTAAACTCTGCCGCAGAGCAGCTGCGCCGCGAGTGTGGGAGCAATCCGCGGCTCGCCGCGCGGCTCGCGGACGTCGCCGCCGGGCTTGGTGGGGCGGGGGCGCCTGGGCTCAACGAATCGGCCGCCGCGGAGCTTTTGGTCCAGCACCTGCTGCTGGCGCCCATCCTGCGCCGCCTCTTTGCCGCCGCTGAGATTTTTGCTCGCAACCCCATCGCCGCCGCTCTCCACAGAGCCGTGGAGGCGCTGCCGCGGGGCGGGGAATATCTTGAACCCTTCCAGGGTCCGCTCGCGCCGCTGCTCCAGCTCCTTGTGGAGTCCGCCGCGACTGCCGGAGATTTCGCCGGCCGCCAGTCCCTGCTAAACCGCGTATGCGAGAGCTTCCTGCGCGGATTCTCCCGCCAGACTGCCGATACCCACGGCATCATCTACACGCCGCAGCCCCTGGTCGATTTCATGTGCGCTTCGGTGGAGTGGGCCTTGGCCGCCCACTTTGCGACCGCTCTTGGTGAGCCCGAGGTATGGGTGCTGGATCCGTTCACCGGGACCGGGAACTTCATCGTCAGCCTGATGCAGCGGCTGCCGCCCGCGGCGCTGCGGCAGAAGTATCAGACCGGGCTGCACGCCCTGGAACTGCTCCCCTTTCCCTATTACATCGCGGCGCTCAATATCGAACATGAGCTGTACGCCGCGACCGGCCAGTACCTCCCATTTGACGGCCTGCGGCGCGTGGATACGTTCGCGACGGCGGCGGACGCGACCCCGGCGCCCATCCGCGTCATCCTGGGGAATCCGCCGTACAACGCCTGGCAGGCAGATGAAAATGACAACAACCGCAACCAGAGCTATCCCGGACCGGGGGTCGCGCAGCGGGTCCGGGAGCTATACGGCCGCGGCTCGCGCGCGCGCAATCGCAGCGCCTTGGCCGACCCGTATGTGAAGGCGTTCCGCTGGGCTTCGGATCAGCTTGGGCCGGCCGGCATCGTTTGTTACGTCTCGAACAGCGGCTTTGTCGACGGCCTCGCCTTCGACGGCATGCGGCGGGCGCTGGCGGCGGAGTTTGACGCCGTCTACATCGTCGACCTCGGGGGCAACGTACGGCAGGAGCCGCAGCGCTCGGGCGCGGCGTACAACGTCTTCGGCATCCAGGTCGGCATCTGCATCACCCTCCTTGTGCGCCTGCCCAAGCCGCCGCTTGAGCCGCGCCAAGCCGCCATCCACTACCACGCGGTGCCGACCCGGTGGCGGCGCGGCGAGAAGTGCAGCTGGCTCGGCACCGTCCGGTCTCTATCCGGCGTGGCAACGACGCAGCTCATGCCGGATCGGCGCCACACCTGGCTCACGAGCGGCTTGGCGGAAGAGTTCGGGCGCGGACTTCCGGTCGCCTATAAGAGCGATGCGCATGCCGATGGGGCACAAGACGCGATATTCCGCACGGTCAGCGCCGGACTTAAGACCAACCGCGATGACTATGCGTATGGGTTTACGCCGGCGCAAGTCGCGGCCAAGATGGAGCCGACGATCGACGCCTACAACGCTGAGCTGAAGCGCTGGCAGATGCGCTCCGATCCCGCGGCGCGCAGCAGCGACTTTCTCGATCCCGACCGCGCCCGCGTTGCCTGGAGCGCCACCCTGCGGCGCAAGCTGGAGCGCGGGGTCCGAACGAGCTTCGATCCGGCCAAAATCCGACCGGCGCTATTGCGTCCGTTTACCCGCTGCTACGTCTACTTCGACGCCGACTGGACCGAACGGCGCTACAAGCTCCCTTGTATTTTCCCCGACACCGCGGCGGCGGCGGAAAATCGCGCGATCGTGGTGTCCGACGTGGCGCTGCGCGCTCCGTTTTCCGTCCTTATGACCGACCGTCTGCCGGATATCCATCTGTGCGCCAGCGCCGATGGGTTCCAGTGTCTGCCCCTTTATACATATAAGGAACAGCCAGGCGGTGGCTGGGCGCGGCAAGACAACATCGGGTCCGCGGCGAAGGAGCGGTTTCAGCGCCACTACGGGGACGCCGCGATTACCAGCGAGGATATTTTTTACTACGTATATGCGCTCCTGCATAAGCCCGACTACCGCCAGCGCTTCACCCAGAACCTGAAGCGCGAGCTGCCGCGCATTCCCTTTGCGCCGGACTTTCATCGCTTCGCCGCCGCCGGGCGTGCACTGGCGGAGCTGCATGTAGACTACCTGGCCCTTGCGCCCTGGCCGCTGTCGCGCACCCGGCTCTCCGGCGGCACGCTGCGGGTGGAGGCGATGCGGCTCGGACGCGACCAGCGCTCGCTGCGCTATAACGACACGCTGACTTTGGCAGGACTGCCCGCGGCGGCGTTTTCGTACCGGCTGGGCAATCGCAGCGCGCTCCACTGGGTGATCGCGGAGTACCGGGTGACCCGCGATGGGCGCGGGCGGATTGGCAACGATCCCAATCGCGACGAAGATCCGGAGCATATCCTGCGCCTCATCGGCCAGGTGGTCGCGCTCAGCGTGCAGACGCAGGAGCTCATCGCCGCGCTGCCGTCCCTTGGCTGAGCGCTGCGTTTTCACATCGCTCTTTGAATTGGGTTTCCGTCCGCGGCGGCTCCGCCCGACCGGCGCCGCCGGATTCCCGCTCGGCTGCCGGCGCGGGAATGTTCAACCCGATAAAGCGCTTCATCCAAGCCGGCGGCGCGATCGGGCCGTCCCCTAACCGCGCAGGAACAGCCGCGGAACACCTTCCTGCTCCACTGGGAATAAATTTTTTGCCCGGAACGACTCCCCCACGGGTCTATCCAAGCAAAAAAGAGAGTGCCTGTCGGCATTCAAACAGGGGGAGGAATATGAGTCTTACCAAGCTTTGCTCCATGTCCGGAATCGGCATCGTGTCCTTGTACGCCTGCACCGTCCTGTCTGCCTGTTCTCCGGGTACCGCGGCGCCGCCGGACGCCGGCTCGCAGCGCGACAGCGGCGGACAGAGCGACAGCGGGAGCTCCCCCGACGCCGGCACCACGACCGACAGCGGCGCTGCAGCAGCCGTAGGCGGGGTGTATACGATCTCCAATGATGCGGCGGCGAACCAGGTCTATGCGTATGCGCGGGCGGCGGATGGGAGCTTGACTCTGCTTGGTTCCTATAATACCGGAGGCAAAGGGACCGGCGTCGATCTGGGAGATCAGGGCGCGCTGGCGCTGGACGCGGCGAACAAGCGATTCTTCGTCGTCAACGCCGGCGATAGCACGATCTCCATGATGGCGCTCAACGGCGATGGTTCGTTGTCCAAGGTAACCAGCACGGCGTCCGGCGGTACCAAGCCGGTGAGCATCACGTTTTACGGCGACATCGTGTACGTGCTAAATGCCGGCGATAATACAAATGCCGGCAACATCACCGGCTTCCAGGTCGCCGGCAGCACCCTGACCGCGCTCGGCTCGACGCAGCCGCTTAGCGCGAAGACGAACATTGCCCTGGGCCAGATCGAGTTTTCCCGCGATGGCAAGGTCCTGGTGGTGACGGAGAAATCGACCAACAAGATCGACGCCTACGCCGTCTCCGCCGATGGCATGGCGTCGCCCCCCAAGACCATCACCGCGGACGGTCGGAGTCCCTTCGGCTTCGAGTTCAGCAGCAACGGCTACCTTGTCGTCTCCAACGAGAACGGCGGCACCAACGGCTCGGCGTCCAGCACCTCCTATTCGGTGGCGGCCGATGGCACGCTGGGCCTGATCGGCTCCCTGGCAACCGGGCAGACCTCCTCCTGCTGGGTCGCGGTCGCCGGCAATTACGCCTATGTATCGAACACCAAGAGCGGCAACGTCAGCGCGTACAACGTCGGTGCGGACGGCAAGCTGGCGCTCATCGCCGCCGCCGCGGGCACCACTGGAAACGGCGCGATCGATCTGGCCGTCTCCAGCACCAACGATTATCTGTACGTCCTGGCGTCGATGTCGCACACGGTCACCGTCTTCAAGATCAATGCCGACGGAACTCTCAGCAGCAAGTCCACTCTGAGCAACCTTCCCACGCACGCGCAGGGCCTGGTCGCGCGGTAGGAACAAGCCCGTCCCTTCCGGTTCGCGCAGTAGGAACGTTCCGCCAAAGCACGACGCTCACACGGCGCTAGACCGTGGCGCGAGCGGGCGCGCGGAATGATCACCCGGCGGCGCACTCAGCGCTTGCCTTCAACCCGATAAAGCGCTTCATCCAAGCCGGCGGCGCGATCGGGCCGTCCCCTA
>CALFML010000361.1 GCA_937879845.1 uncultured Myxococcales bacterium | reverse complement strand
GGAACTGGCCACTCAGACGATCCCCGCGCTAAAGGTGGGTCGGCTCGCACGGCTTTCGACGTGCAAAATTCCTCGTCTGGGCACAATCCTCATGAGGTACGCATTTGACAAGCTGATCGACCTGTCAGAACACGTCGGATGTAGGTTTTTGAGCGTAGATGCGATCTCGTGCGCCGTCCCGTTCTACGAAAAGTTAGGGTTCGTTCAGAACATGCACAGCACCTTTAAGGGCAAGAATCGCGAGACGAAGAGCATGCGTTTCGACGCATTCGCTCCAGTTCTACCTGCCTGGACGAAAGCAGCTGGCGTCTAGTCCAGGGCGTTCTGCAGGATGGTAGCGCGGCGCGCGAGCAGTTCGCGGGGCCCCCTCGCCGAAGGCTAACCAGCTTGGCGGCACCCCGAGCGCGACCGCGAGCTGCTCCAGCGTGTCGAGTGTCGGCATCCCGCCCCGCTCGATCGCCCGGACGGTCCCCTCCCGGAGCTCGGCCGCGCGGGCGACCCCGCGCGCGCTGAGCCCCTGCGCCTCGCGCACCTGCAGGGCGCGAGCCCCGAGCCCCGACGCCCCGCGGCCGGGGCCATCATCGGTGCTCCCGCCCCCCGTGCCGTAGCAGAGGAGCCCCGGCGACAGGCCCAGGGCGCGCGCCAGCTTCTCCGCAGCGGGCAGCCGCGGGAGCCGATCGCCTGCCTCGATCGCCGCGACGGTGTACTGCCCCAGGCCGGCGCGACGCGAGAGCGCCGCGCAGCTTAGCCCCGCGGCCTTCCGCGCCCGTCGCAGACGCGACGGAAACTTCCAGTGCAGGGGGTTGGGGATGCCACGCGCCACGGCTTTCGGTATCACGACCGCGACGGCGCAACCTATCTACGCGATGCTCAGCTCGATATCAGCTCGATTTTTGTGCGAAACCAGTTCAAATCGCAGTACAAATCAGTCGGGCAGATACCTGCCCCATAACAAAAAAGGCCCGGCAGCTTGCGCCGCCGAGCCCACTGCTCGCGCCGGACGCTGCCCTGGAAAGCTCAGTCCGACGCCAACGAGGGAATTATGCCCAGCGCCACCGCTAAGTCCACAGATCCATCCTCGGCACGCCGCCGTCCCACCGCTCACCCCCGGCTCCTGCCTCACTGGCCGGCAGTCCCGGCCCCGCGACGCCAAATCCGCCTGCTCGGCCGGCTGGTTGCCTGGCTGCTGACCTGGCAGACCCCCCGCGCCGGCGGTGCGCTGTGAGCGAGCCTAAAAAATACGCCCACATGGGGGAGGTCGTCCGGGTGCTGCGCCAGGCCGCCGGGCTTACGCGAATGCAGTTGGGCCAGGGCACCAAGGTCGGCACCCTGGCGCTCAGGGACATCGAGCTCCGTCGCCGCCTGCCGACCCGGGCGCAGCTGGACCAGCTCCTGAAGGCACCAGCGATGGCGGACCTGATCGCCCTGTGCGAGCTCGAAGGGGTCCCGGTCGAGCTGGCGCCGGGCCCGGGGTCAAACCCGGGCGGGGATCCCTCGGGTCCTAGCAACTGAACAAATAAACAGCTATCAAACTCAGCTCCGCCCGGTGATCGCCCCGCGATCGGGCTGGATGAACCCCGATCGCGATCACCTGATCGCCCTCATCGAATCCCTGCGTGCCGACATGCTCACTCGACTCGACACCCTCACCGCCGCCGTGCAGGCCGACGCCCCGGCCACGCCGCCCGCTCGGGCCGCCGCCTCGCCGCGCCGGCCCAGATCTCCCTATCGCGGGCAGACCATCCCGACCGACCTCGACCGAGCCAAGGCGCGCGCCGCGCTGCTCCGCATGAGGTTGCAGTGACCCGGCCCAGCGGCGCCGGGACGGTGGAGCGAGCCGGCGCGGGCTGGCGGTTTAAGCTCTCCGGTCCAGACGGCAAGCGGCGAGTCTCGCCCCGATACGCCACTCGCGAGGAAGCCCTTGCCGTCCTCGAGGCGGCCACCTACGAGCTAGCTGGGGCCCCGAGGCTCACGAGGGGGCCCCTGACCCTCGGGGACTACGGGGACAAGTGGGCTGCCCGGCGCACCTGCCGGAGCGCGGACGACGAGCGCCGGCTCTGGCGGTCCCACGTCCGCGACACGTGGCTCGCCCACATGCCGATCGCCGAGGTCAAGCGCCGGCACGTCCGCGACTTTTTGGCCGAGGTGGCCCAGAAGCGGAAGCTGGTGGCCAAGAAGGGCGGCCAGCGCGGCGAGCGGGTCGAGTCGGACCAGCCCCTGAGCCGGCAGACGGTCAAGCTCGCGTTCGCGCTGCTGCACCGGCTCTTCGAGGAGGCGATCGTCGACGAGGCCCTCTCGGTGAACCCGGCCCACGGCCACCGGCTGCCCCGCGCCGTGGTCGATGCCGATCTAGAGGACAAGTGGACCTTCTTGTCGGCCGGCGAGATCGAGCAGCTGCTCACCTGCCCCGCCCTGAGCGAGAAGGCCAAGTCGATCTACGAGGTGGCGATCTTCACGGGTCTCAGGCAGGGGGAGCTCTGGGGGCTGCGGTGGGGCGACGTGGTGCTCGACGGGGACCGGCCCGAGTGCGTCGCGCGCCACAGCTACGACGGGCCGACCAAGGCTAGCAAGCTGCGCCGGTTCCCCCTGCTGCCGCGGGCGGCCCAGGCGCTGCGCCGGGTCCGCGATCGGTCAGAGGATACGAGCCCCGAGGCGCTGGTGTTTCCGAACCCGGCCGGCAACATGCACGGCGGAGGCTACGACGCGGGCTGGTCGAGCTCTGCGCGCCGCCGCGCCGGCATCCGCCGCGAGGTGGTGTTCCACAGCTTCCGCCACACCTGCGCCAGCCATTTGCTTCAGGGGACCTGGGGCAGGACCTGGGCCATCGTCGAGGTGCGCGACTACCTGGGGCACAGCAGCGTCGCGGTGACTGAGCGCTACGCCCACCTGCAGCCCGGCAGGCTGCACGAGCTGGCGACCGCGACCGCAAGCGGGGTGACAGCTGCGGTGACACAACCCCCAGCCCTCGCAGGTTCACCGACGGAGAATGAGGAATATCGGGCCGCCTTCCTAAACAGTAGGTCGCGCGTTCGAACCGCGCCGCGGTCACCGATGGTCGAAGGCTCGATCGACCCGACCCCGATCGAGAGTCTTATGTGACGATTCGTGGGACGATTGAAGATTAGCCCGCGCTGACGTCCGCCCAGCTCGCCACCGCGATCCTGGCCGCAGCCGGTGCCCGATGCGACCGTCAAGCCAGGTCGTCTGACCGAATTTATCGGTCAATTGACCGTGCCAGGTAGTGAGGGGCCTACCCTGATTGACTGACGCGCCAGCCGCAGCCGCATAGGCGGGAACGGAGAGCGGCCCTATCGCCGGTACCCTGCAGGATGGGGACTCGAGGTGCTTACGGTGGGGATGTGCGGGACGTCCGCGCCCTGGGCTGTGAGACCTTTGGCTGCCGCGATCAAGGGCACTAGTAACCGTAGCCGTAGGGGCTGTGCGCCCGTTCCCACTGGAGGCGGCGCCACTCCCGAGCGCGCTCCCATTCCCAGCGGCGGCGCTCGGCCTCGGCGCGGCGGATGCGGAACCAATCGCCGTTGCGATAGCCGGGGCCGTATACCGGACCGCGGTGGAAGCGGCCCCCCCACTCCTGAGCGGACGCGGGCGCCGCAAGGCTAAGCAAAAGAGTTCCGGCAAGACCGACGGCAGCAAGCAGCTTGGTCAACATCTGGGGCCTCCTTCCGTTTCTTCTTGTTCCTGTTTATCCAGACGGAGGACCCAGCGCTTCATTCATCAGCCATCAGCCATCAGTCATCAGCCGATGATGCCGACGATCTCGCCATCGATGAGATCGATCCGCTCGGCTTGCGGAGAGGCCGGCAGGCCCGGCATGCGGATGATGTCGCCGAGCAGCGGTACGAGGAACCCGGCGCCGGCGGCCAAGATCAGCCGCCGCACCATGATGTCAAAGTCTTCCGGCCGCCCCACCCGCTTGGGATCGTCGGACAGCGACATCTGGGTCTTGGCGACGCACAGCGGCAGTCCCTCCGCGCCGAGCGCCCGCACCTGCTCCAGATCCTGCTCCGCCTCGCGGGAGAAGTGCACGGCGCGGGCGCCGTACATGGTCTTGGCGATGGTCGCCATCTTCTGCTTCACCGGCTCGGCCAGGTCGTACAGAGTGCGCACCGGCGGCGCTACCTTGTCGGCATGATCGCGGACGATCGTCGCCAGCTCCGCCGCTCCCTCCCCGCCGCGGGCGAAGCCCTCGAGCAGGGCGCAGGGAACATTGTGCCGCTCGCAGGCGCGGCGGATCGCCAAGAGCTCATCGGCCGAGTCGCTGGGAAAGCGGTTGATGGCGATGATCGGCGTCCGGCCAAAGGCGCGGACGTTCTCTATGTGCTTCTCCAGGTTGCCAAAGCCGCGCTCCACGGCTTCGGCGCTCGGCTGGGTGAGCCCCTCCTTGCCCACGCCGCCGTGCCGCTTCAGGGCCTTGGCCGTGGCGACCAGGACCACCGCCGCCGGCGACAGCTCGGCGCTCCGGCACTTGATGTCGAAGAACTTCTCGCCGCCCAGGTCAAAGCCGAAGCCGGCCTCCGTAATCGCCCAGTCGGCGTGCGCCAGCGCGGCGCGCGTCGCCAGCACCGAGTTACAGCCGTGCGCGATGTTGGCAAACG
>CALFML010000360.1 GCA_937879845.1 uncultured Myxococcales bacterium | reverse complement strand
GGGTTTGACGCGGACTGTTGAAGTGGGTCTACGTACCCTTTCGGAAGAGCACACGCGGCTGTCTGTTACGCCGGATGAGCGCATCTTGGTCGAGGACTTGGGCAGCACCAATGGGACCTTCCTAAGGCTGCCGGCGCACCGTCCTTTCGAAGTGCCGGCGCACAGTGAGCTGCTGCTGGGCCGCGACGTGGCGCTGCGGCTCAACTCGCAGCCCGGCGGACCGAAACAGCTCGATGATGCGCTCTCCATCCAGCGTCCGGAGGATCTGGTGTGCTACCTGCAGCGGCGGCTTGGCAACCGCGCTGAGTCCATACGCCTGACTCGCCTGGGGGCAGAAGGCTCCGACGCCGAGCCCAAAGGTCTGCAGGCGCGGCTTCCGCTGTCGGAGCGGGCGCAGCTCATAATCGACTGGCGATCGGATACGTATGACATCGAAGCCGACGGCTGGCTGCGCGCCGTGGTGGGCCTGTTCAACAGCCGGCACGGCACCGTGGAAGAGGAGCAGCGCAGCTGGCGCTTCACCGCGGTCTCCGACGGACGTCAGCGGGCGCTGTGGCTGGCCAAGCGCGTGGCCGGATCCTCCTGCACGGTGCTTATCCGGGGGGCGACCGGAAGCGGCAAGGATGTCCTGGCAAACGACATTCATGCGCACAGCCCGCGCGCGAATCGGCCCTTCGTGGCGATAAACTGCGGCGCCATTGCAGCGAACTTGGCCGAGAGCGTCTTATTCGGCCACGTCAAAGGCTCGTTCACCGGCGCCATCGACGCCCGGCCGGGTCTGTTCGAACAGGCTGACGGCGGAACACTCTTTTTGGATGAGATCGGCGAGCTGCCGCTCGACCTGCAAGTCAAGCTGCTGCGCGTCATTGAGACGCGGCGGGTCACTGCGGTAGGCGGAACGCGCGACCGGCCGGTAGATGTACGAATCCTCGCCGCAACCCATCGACCGCTGGAAGCGATGGTTGCGGAAAAGACCTTCCGCGAAGATCTGCTGTTTCGTCTCAGCATGATTCAAATCCCCATTCCCGCGCCGGAGCCCGTCGATATCGAAGAGATGGCCCGCCTGTTCTTCCAGAATAACAGCGAGCCCCGCACCGACACCCTCACCGCGCCTGAGATTTCAGCGGTGGCATGCCTTGCCGCCCGCCACACCTGGTCCGGCGGCGTTCGCGAGATGCGAAACGTCCTTGCCCGGTATATGCTCCTGCGCGAGTCCGATCGCTCGGTCTTGGAAAACTGGACCCTGACCTTGCAAGTGGGAGCGCCCAGCGGAACGTTACCAGCTCGTCCGGACGCCGCTCCCCGGCAGGGAACCGCCGCTCCGGTTCCCGCCGCTGCCAGCCCGGCGGTTCCGATCCCCGAGCATGCTCCGCTATCGATCCGCAAGCACCTTGATAACTTGCTGTTCCTTTCGGTTCTGCTAAACGCGATAGAGCGCGATCCGCGCGTCGGCATCACCGATATCGCGGCGCGCGTCGATATGACCTACCAAGGGGTGGTAAACCGGCTCAAGGCGCATGAGCTTAAGCTTGATGGCAAAGACCTCAGCCAGCGAATCAAGACGCGCATCGCTGAGGAGCGGGAGTTTCTGCGGCCCTATGAAGGCTGGCTGCGGACGGTGCTCGCCTAGCAGGCTGCGGCAGGAGGCGGGTCCGCCCTCTATAGGAACGCCGCAGCGGCCAGACTTATTGCGCGGCTTGATGCAGGAGCTGCTCGATGCCGGGCAAAAGCTCGTCCTGAACGATTTTCAAATTGATTCGCATCGTGTAGGCGGTGCCCGAAACCGGCTGGCCCAACGTGCGGCGCTGGTGGGCAAAGCTCAGCTGCAAGCGCAGCGGAGCCGGCTGCGCGGCCGTCAAGTCATCCGCGCGGGGCGGCGCGGGACCGATTACCTTGGCCCAGAAGTCCACCGCGGCCTCCTCGATGCGCAGGTTCGGCACGCTCAGCAGAGACAGCTTCGGAACCAGCACTTGGGTCTCTGCGGCCGGCCCATCTTTGCTCCCGCCGGGAATGCGGAAGGGAACCATCTTGAGCTTGTCGTTTTCCATGCCGACCTGGTGAACGAAATCCATCGTCGCCTGCGCCGCCTGCGCTTGCGCCTCTATGACGGCCAGCAGCGGCGTGCTGATCATGCGGCCGAACTCAAGCGCGCCGTTCAGGTTGCGCGGGTCCGCTCCGCGAGTCATCACTTGCTCCTCGCTGCGCGCGCGCCATCGGGTTGGAAGTGGAGATTGCCCAGCAGCTCGTCAAACAGATACAGGCGATCGACCGGGGAAAGCGCCGTGGTGAGATAGACGGCCATGCCGCGGGTCTGCTCGTGCTCCGCCAGGCGCGACCAGCACAGCCGCAGCCAGCTCTCATGGACGACGCCGTCCGGTGGGCTCAGGAGTCCAAGCAGGTATCCGGCCGAGATCAGCTGCGCCAGCTGCCCGCGCAGCGGCTGGAGCTGCGCATCGAGCGCCGAAAGCGTATCGCGCAAAAGGGCTTCGCCCTGGCTCAAGTACACGGCGGCGGCGGCCTTCAGAGCCTTTCGGTTTGTGAGCTCTCCGGGCACTTGCGGGTCTCTGAAGCCTTCGCGCGTGGCCACCAAACGTCCACGCAGCGTGGCAAACAGACCCGCTTCATGCCGCCGCAGCCGGCTGAGCTCTTGCTCCGTCGCCAGCAGCCACTCCGCCGCCTGATCGGGGTACCTGGCATCGCCTTGCGCCGAAAGCCCGGTGAGCGCCGGCAGCAGGGAAAGCTGTTGCCGCAGACAGACTCCTAACATGGTCAGCATGATGGCTACTCCGGAATCAGGCGGATGGACTCTTCGCCGCGGCCCTCACCCTCGTCGGACCACATGCACTCCACCGCTTCTTCATGCAGCTTGATGCGCAGCCGGGTTACAAAAGCGCCGGCCCCGGCCCCTTGCGCCTTGAGCTCATCCGCGCCGACCAGCACATTCAAAAACGGCGTCATCGGTGCGGCCGCGCCGTCGCCCTCGGCGCCCGGCGGCGTCGCTGCGGACAATCGCCGCAGCAGTCCGTCCGCCATTTCCACGAAATGATCGCTCTGCAGGCGGCGCGTCTCCAGCGGTCCCGGCGCCGCGCCGGGCGATTCGGGTTTTGCTTCCGCGGCAGCCGCCGCCGATGGGCTCTGACAGCTGTCGATCATGATCGGCAGCTCGACCACGACTTCCGGTATGCGGATGCGCGGCACGCTCATGCACTTGAGTACGGGATCCTTCCGGTAGCTCCGGGCCAGCCTTACGGTCTGTTGGTCGGCGAGATGGCGGGCTTCTGCCAGATCGGCCATGAGAGCCCCCAGGACTTCATTCAACTTGACCATTTCACACCTATCTCTGTGAAGCGATGAGGCTCCTTGTGCGGACTCACCGCGGAGCAGCCGCGGGGCTCCGCCGTGAAGGACCTTGGCGGAGCCCGGGATTGCATCGCCTGTCTTTGGTTGCCGCCGCCCCGGCGCGCGGCGGCGGCGCGCCGGGGGGATACAGGGCCGCGCGGGCGGCGGCCGCGCTACGCCGCGTCCTTCTAGCCGGCAGACGTTCCTCCCTTGTCGCCGCTCTTGTCGCTCTCGGCAGACGGCTTGTCCTTGATGGAGTTTTCAAGGATGCCCAGGACCCGCTCCAGACCCGCCGGCATCTGATCCTGAACCGCCCGCACCCGCACGTTGAGGCCGTAGGTCCGCTCCTCTTTGCTGCCGCTCTTGGAGCTGGACTGATGCGAGTAGGAGGCCTTGAGGCTCGCCTTCCAGACCGCGAAACCGACCGAGCCTTCCGCGGAGACCGAGACGTTGTCGGACGAAGCGCGCTCGGTCTCGTTCACCCCGACGATCTTCGCCTTGAAGTCGATCACCGTCTCATCGACGCGGATGAACGGCACCGGCACGATGGTCAGGAGGGGCACGACCAGCGAGTGTTCGACATCCTGGTCCCCCGACTGGCCGGGCCGGCGGTAGCGGAAGGCGACCTCGTTGGCCACGCCGTCTTTGTTGAGCCCGACCTGCTTGATGAAGTCCACCGTGGTCATTGCCGCCTGGGCCTGCGCGCGAATGACCGCGTCCAGCGGTCCGCCGATCATCGACGAAAAATCAATCTGTGCAAGTTCATTTCCATAGCTCATGGTGCGCACTCCTACATATCTGCTCTACGGTTGCTGATGACTGCCAGCGCGGCGCGCGGTGGACCATCCACGGCCCGTTGCGGCTGCATCATCCGAACGCCAGGCTCTATTGCAGGAGCGGTGCCAATCAAGATTTGTCTGCGTGCGTCGATGCGGAACAGCGGATGGGAGACTTTACGATTCAAGCTGAATCGCGTTTCAACCGCGCGCTTGAAACTACTTGTATGGGGAGCTCGTGCGCTCGATAAGGACAGAGGTGTCGATGCTCGACCAGTCTTCATCGGCGCTCGGCTCGACCGCGCCGCGGGTCAATATTCCCGCGGCAAGGCGGCCCAGCTGCAGCGCCAGGGGATGATTCAGGTTGGCCGCCGGCGCTCCGCGCACTCCGGTCGCCAGGAGCGGCTGATAGTTGACCTCCGTGCGCGTCACAAGGAGCTTGAGCGTATCAAGCCCCCGCTCAAGCGGTGTCTCATCGGGAGCAGACGCCGCCTTTGTGGCCAGCGATAGCCGCCACGCCCCGACGCGCAGAACCCGCCGCGGCGCGATAAGCTGCGCCGCGGCGCCGATGGGCGGATAAAGCTGCGTGATGCTGTGATCGACTGCGACCACCAGGGCGGCGGCATAGATGGGCTCCGCCGAGCGGTTGCGGATCTCCATCGCGATGTGTTCCCCCTCGCGGAATAGGCTGCGGCCCTGCGCGTCGGGGAAAACCGGCTCCCAGTTCATCGTGCCGCGCGTGCCGCGGAGCAGGACCAGCTCGACGCTCTGGGAAAGAGGACTCTGCGGGTTCCCGAGCTCGCGAACCCGCTCGGCGCGCACGATGAGCTCCAGCCGCTCCCGCACCGCCAGCAGGGTGTCGCGATCATTTTGATCCGCGAGCGCCGCCCCATACGAGGTTCCGGCCGCATCGGTCACAAGCCACCGCGGCCCGGTCGAGCGACGCAGCTGCCGGGCGTGCAGCCGCGCCGTCTCGCTGAGAGCCGCCGCGCGCACCCAGGGAGAGTCGGCCAGCAGCGCCTGCAGCTCGGGTACGGCGCAGGCAATCGGCCAGCGGGCACTGCTGTCTGACTCGCCGAGTTCGAGCGCCCGGCAGGGCAGCTGCATCGCCGCGCCGCCTTCAAGCAGCCGCGCCCGCGCGATTCCCGCGCTGACGGAGTGGACGCGGGCGCGGCCGAGCTTTCTGACCTCGACCGCGGCGCCGCCGGGATCCCGTTCGACCAGCTGCCACAGGGAGCCGGCGGTGATCCCATGGACGGCGCCGGCGTACATCGTCACCTCTTCGCCATCGCGGGCGACGACCTCGATCGCGCGCTGCCGCGGCAGCAGGCGGCGGCTGAACAGAGCGCGGTCCAGGGTTCCTTCGCAGCGGGGATGCTGCCGGGGAAACTTCTCCATGACCCGCAACGCCAGCCGCTCGAAGACCTCGCGGTATGTACGAACCTGCCCCGCGGCCGCCGGGTCGGCGAGCGCCTGCGCCAGAAAGTAAGTGAACGCCCCGTGCACGGAGGCGTTTTGCGCGCCGCCGGTCGTATACTCCTGCGCCTTCTCTTCATCACGGCAAGCCGACAGGATCGTGTACCGGTCGCCCTGGGGCAGGATGTCGATCTGGGTATCGGCCTGCGAGAGCAGGGCCCGGTGAGCGGCGCGCACCGGCGAAGGCGGCAGGTCGCTCGCCGGCCGGGTCTCTTCCGGCGCGCTGCGGTCGCCCTCCCCTTGCTCCCCGCGCAGCATCGTACCCGAGTGGCAGCAGTCAAAAATAAGGGTCACATAGGGCGCTTTGGTCTCAATCTGCAAGAGCCAAAGCCGCAGCTCATCATCTGTAATATCCCGGTTTGGCGCCGGCGCGCGGCCGCTGTCGGCACAGACCAAGGTCTCATCCCAGCCGGTGGGTTTGGTGCCTTCGCGATCGGGCATCCGCGAGCCGTGGCCGGCGTAATATAAGACGACGATGTCCGCCGGCTGGGTCTCTACGCTCAGCTGCTCCAGCGCCGCCTGGATGCCGCTGCGCGAGGCCTCTTGGTTCAGCAGCAGGCGGACATTTTCACGGGCGAAGCCGAACTGCTTGATGAGCAAGTCGGCCATGAGCCGGGCGTCGTTCACGCAGCCCCGCAGCGGCCGCAGCCCGGGCTGGCGGTAGTCGTCGATTCCAATCAGGAGTGCGCGGCACCCTGGCGTCTGCGGTTGTGATTCCTGCATCGGGACCTCCTTAATGTGGGATGAACCAGCGCCCATGCAGGAGGCAGGCCTAAGTCCGCTTCAAATCTGCCAAGTGCAGATTAAAGGCAGGATGCCGGACCTCGCACTCCGGTCCGGAGAGTCCTGCCTTGGCCGGGTTGGCATCTAGGTTGCTTATATCGCCGCCAAGGAGTGATTGATGTTCGAGCCGACGTTTGCGCTACAAGACCTGAAAGGGCCGCAACAGGATTCGTCCCTGTACATCCTGGCCTTTGGCGTCAGCAGTTTTCAGCGCGCCAAGCTTATGCCGCTGCGCTACCCGGGAAAAGACGCGCGCGACGTGGCGGCAACGCTTCACAAAGCCGGCGCGGGCTGTTTCAAGCAAGTCGTGTTCGACGTACTGGAAAACGAGCGCGCTACCCGTGAGGGGATCCTGCGCGCGGTGGAAACGCTCAGCCGGCGGGTTCAGCGCCAAGATACGGCCGTCCTGTTTTTCGCCGGCCACGGCCTGTGCGATGCCGCGACGGATCTGTATTACTTCGCTCCCTATGATCTAGATGATGATCACTATCTGTCCAGCGCGGTCCCCGGAGCCATGCTGTGGCGCCAGCTGCTGCCGCTGCCGGGTCGGCGCCTGATTATCGTCGATACCTGCAACGCCGGCAGCCTGACCGATGGCCACGCGCTCAGCCGCGGCGCGGCCCCCGCCCCCGCGCATGCGAGCAGCACCATGCTGCGCGAGTTCGGCCGCGAGGTCGCAGCGGCTCGCGGGAGCGGCGAGGATGCGTCCGAGTCCTTGATCGTTTTGGCCTCCGCCTCCGCATCGCAGCCGGCTGTGGAGTCCGCGCGCTGGGATAATGGCGCCTTCACCAAGGCGCTGCTCGAGGGGCTGAGCGGCAAGGCCGATAATGGCGCGGGGGCGGTGACCATGCGGATGCTGTCAAGCTACGTCCGCGGTCGGGTGCGGGAGCTGACAAACCACAGCCAGGAGCCGGTCTTCACGGTCCTTGACGGCGCCCAGGATTTTGAGCTGCTGCGCAGCGCCCCGGCGTCCGTGTCCGCTGAGAGCGGCGCGGATCCGCTCATCGGTCAGTCGCTCGGCGCCTACCGGGTGGTCGCCAAGGTGGCGCAGACCTCGCGCACGGCGATCTATCGCGCGGTTGAGGAAGGGGATGAGCTAAACTCCGTCCAGCTGCGCGTGCTGGATGCGCAGCAGTCCAATCAGCCCGAGCTGGCGCGGCGCTTCTGGGAGGCCGCCCAGGCCCTTTTGGGAGTCGTGCATCCGTCGATGGTGCGGATCCGCGAGCCGGGCGGCCGCTTGGGAAGCGACGGGAGGGCGTATGTCGTGCTGGAAGACGCGGTCGGTCCGCTGCTCGGGGAGATCATTCATAGCGTCTCCGATCGGGCCGGGCTGGCCCGGCGTGTGATGACCGATGCGCTCGCAGCGCTGCGCGCCGCGCACCAGGCCGGAGTGCTCTACCTGAGCCTGGGTCCGACCCGCATCGTGCTGCGCAAGGAGCCGCTCCCGGTTCTCCTTTTGGATGGGGACGGCGCCTGTCTGCGGGACGCGCCCGAGCCGCCGCCGCGGGAGCGCGAGCCGAGGCCGCGGCCCGACGGCGACTTCGTCTGGTTCCGCATCAATCTCGGCCGCAGCCGCAATGCCGACCCGCGCTGGCTGATCCCGCTGATCTGCCGCCGCGGCCACGTCACCAAGC
>CALFML010000359.1 GCA_937879845.1 uncultured Myxococcales bacterium | reverse complement strand
AGGTGCCGAAGATCCTGGACTTCGGCCTGGCCAAGATCGCGCCGGGCGCCTCGGGCCCCGCGTGTCGCTGCTGCCGGGGGATACGATCAAGAGCTTCGGGGCGCAGGCGCGGGCGGTCACGGCGGAGAAGGTGCGCCACGGCAAGTTCTTCGGCATCGGTGGTAACATGCCTTTTTATGCGCGTGAGGTCCTCTCCGACGCGGAGTTGGCCGACCTCGCGGCGTATTTGGTGCCGTGATGTTGGTGCCCTGAGTGCGCGAAAGAATGCAGCATGATTGCCATCGGTGAACGCGTCGGTTCCTACCGCGTCGTGCGGGCCCTCGGCTCGGGCGGTATGGGCATGGTCTTCGAGGCCGTCCACCTGACCATCGGGCACCGCGTGGCGATCAAGCGGCTCCGCCACAGCGCCGACCAGCAAGCGACACGACGCGTGCTGCGGGAAGCCCGCGCGCTCGGCGCCATCACCCACCCGGGTCTGGTGCGAGTCCTCGATGTCCTGACGGACTCTTTGGGGTCGCCGTGCCTGGTGCTGGAGTATCTGGATGGGCAGACCCTGCGCGCCCGCCTGGGCCGCCCGCTCGGGCTGCCCGAGTTGATCGGAATCAGTCAGCAGCTGGCGGCGGCCCTCTTGGCTGCCCACGAACGGTCCGTCATTCATCGGGACCTGAAGCCGGAAAACATTATGCTCGTGCCCGACCCGGAGCTACCTGGTGGCGAGCGGGTCAAGCTTCTCGACTTCGGTATCGCCCGGCTCTTGGACGCGCCCGAGCTAGCCACCCGCACCACCGATGGACTTTCGATGTGTGGCACGCCGGCCTATATGTCCCCCGAGCAGTGTACCGGCGAGCTCCCGGCTACAGAAAAGAGCGACGTGTACGCGCTTGGCATCGTCCTTTATGAGCTGGTCTGCGGCCAGCTGCCGTTTCGCGGCGAGCCCTCGCGACTTGTGAAGATGCACGTCTTTCAGTCCCCGCGCGCCCCACACGAACTACGGCCCGACGTCCCGGCGCCGCTGGAAAAGCTGCTCCTGCGCATGCTGGCCAAGACCCCGGCGCGGCGCCCAACGATGGCCGAGGTGGCCGCCAAGCTGGCGCTGCCCCTACCGCCCAGCCAACCAGGCATAAGGCTTGCTTCGCGATGGAGCGTGTACTTTGGCCTGGGCAGTCTAGGACTTTTGACCTGCGCACTATTGGGCAGCTTTGTGGAGCTTAAGCTAAGCGGTCAGGTCTTGATTTCCGGTGGCGAATTTACCCAAGGCACCCCCGAGGACGAGATCGAATCCCGCGCCAGTGCCAAGTCCGATCCCTACCAGGGTGAGATCATCCGGCGTGAAGGTCCCGAGCGTCGCGTGCAGATCTCGCCTTTTCTGTTGGACCGCACCGAAGTTCCCTCAGCTCCGGTCACCGTCTGGCTGAATCGCGAGCTGGCCGCGGCCCGCGCTTGCGTCGACTATCGCCCGGAACTAAATAACGTCGAAGTCTACGCCCTGCCGCCGGCTGCGGATGGCTCTTGTCCAAGCCGACCGCCGCGCACAGCCATGCTGATGGAGGTGCAGGAAAAGCGCCACTACTACGGGCCCAAATACAATGAGAAGTCCGGTCGCTTTACGCTGGACCGCGGTGTGCCACGGCTACCGGCAGTGCTTTTGACCCACTACGGAGCCCAGACATTCTGTAAGTCGGTCGGCAAGCGCCTGCCGACCGAGGCAGAGTGGGAATTTGCGGCGCGGGGCCCCACTGGACAGCTGTTCCCTTGGGGAAAGCAAGAGCCAGGCTGCACCAGCGCCGTATACGGGCGGGATGGCGAAAAACCGGACTGCCAGAGCCTTGGCGGGCATCCCGAGGCCGTAGACTCGGCAACCCTCGACGAGTCGCCGTTTGGCGCTTTGCACATGGGCGGTAACGCCGCAGAGTGGGTCGAGGATCGCTTCACGGGCCGCTATCTTCCGTGCTCCGGTGGCATCTGCATCGACCCCGTCACGCCGTCTGGGCCGACTACGGAAGCGCACGTGGTCCGGGGTGGCTCGTGGTATTTCGGCGCGGACGTGCTGCTGGCCGCTGGGCGGGGAATCTGTCCGCGTCCCCCCGACCCGGAAAAGGGGCCCTACTCGCCTATGAGCGGTGACATCGGATTTCGCTGCGCGCGTTCCCTGGGGGCGGCATCACTGCCCCTGCGTGAGCTATTACGGCTGCGGATGGCCCTTGCCAAGTAGCACGGTGAGTACCTTGCCGTAGCTACAGCTTTTCCCAAGCGAGACCCAAACCTAAAGCGGGCATGAGGGGGACATGAAATGAACAAAACCAGACTGATAGGACTACTTCCCTTCCTGCTGCTGTGCTGTCATAAGGATGCTGCGCAGTCCCGCTTGCGACTGCAGGTCCTGCAGTGGCAGATCGGCTCTCAAATCACTAAGCCGCGCTACTATCAACCCGCAGTGCCACTACTGGACCATGCAGCAGTGGCATTCAAAGCCTGGCCAGATTCCCGGACGTACCTGGCTTTGTTCTACGTACAGTCCAATGAAGTCCGGCGCCTCTGGCCCGAAAAGACGGGGTCCGCGCTCTGCGAGAGCGAGTCACCGGCGACCTGGCCGCCCTCATCCTGGCCGAGCACCCAGATGTTCACAGGGGGACCGGACTTCGTACTCGCGATTGCTTCGCCGACGCCGCTCTCGGATGGCTACTGCCTGAAAGAAGGGCTGCCGTGCACCGCGTTATCGCTTTCCAGCGCGCTGCTCTGGCAGAAGTTGAACAGCGACCCTGCGTGCGCCATCTCAACTGTCATCTCAGTTCCTCTCTCCGCCAAAGACGATCCGGTCAAGGGGAGTAGAAACCCGAAAGATGATAAGGGTGGGCCGCCGCCACCCCCGGGTGGACAGAGACCTTGGCTCGAACTGAGCGGTGATGTCGCTACGTTCGTACAATCGGGTCAGGATAAAAGCGCGCCGGTCCGGCTCTGTGTCCAGCTCTCTACCGAAGGACCTAAGGTCCTTCCCCCCTAAACCGCTAGCGCCTGTTCGCCGCAATCGCAGAGGAAGGCCTGCGGCTCCAAAGGGAGCCGGGGCCGTAGCCATGCCCGGGTATCAAGTCCGGCCCGCAGAAGTTCAAGCCTGGCGCAGTCATTGCATACATAGATCCCAGGGAGTATCTACCATGCTACTACTCACACGGTTTGGTGCTTTGCTTTCTTTCTACATCACGATGTTCATTACATTAGGAAATGCGGCGGCGAACGATCAGCTGAAATCTGATCAAGCACTCTATCCCGGACAGAGCATCGAATCGGCCAACAGACTGTATAAATTCATCATGCAAACAGACGGAAATTTGGTTTTGTATCAAAATCAACGGGCTTTGTGGTCGTCGCGGACCAATGGTTATCAACCCAAGTTAGCCATCATGCAGACCGATGGTAATTTTGTCGTGTATTTCCACAATCGCTCCCCGTGGGCGACCGGGCCGCGTATTCCGGGTTCCTATATCGTAGTTCAGGATGATGGAAATGTAGTCGTTTACGGGTCTGGTCGCGCCCTATGGGCGACCGGAACGAATCAGCCCGTGCCGCTGGCGCCACCGCCAAACGTCGGTCGCCAGCCGCCTCTGGTCGTCTTCGTGAATGGCTATGAAGACTGCTGCGCATGGTATATGGAAGACGTGGCCAGGGCGCTTGGTACCCGCGGTGCGGCCATCATGAGAGTGCCGTGGGATAGCTTCACCGATAAAGCCAAACAACAGAGCCGCACCTCTAACGATGCCGCTTTTTTGCAGCAAGGGGCCGAGTTCATCAACCAAAAGTTACATCCCGATAGTGAGCTTATCATCATCGGACACAGCTTCGGCGGCGACTCCGTCCTCAAGTTATTACCGCGGATCAAGCGGCGGATATTGTTTGCCGCCGTAATCGATCCGGTAGCCGCCGGAGGGTTGCGGGCGGCGATCCCCTCGCGAGGCGTTCCGGCCAACGTTCATTACTTCTTCAATCGCTGGCAACAGAACCGTCTGGCCATGGAAAATGTGGTTCCCTTCGACAGCGC
>CALFML010000358.1 GCA_937879845.1 uncultured Myxococcales bacterium | reverse complement strand
CGACAAAGCCGAGCTGGAAGCTGCGGCTGGCCGAGCGCGTCTCACCCCCTTCGTCCGTCAGATCCGCGCTGACCGAATAGGTATACGTGAGCGCCTTATCGAGCCGCTCATCCGCCGCGGGCGTAAACTCCAGCCGGAACGTCCCATCGGCGCCAAGCGGCGCCTTGCCCGCGGCCACGGTCTGCCCGGAGGCGTTGCTGCTCGGCAGCCCCCACAGCCCCCACCACCAGGGATACACGACCACGCGCGTCACCCGCCACTTCACCGCTCCGGCGGTCACCGGGAGTCCGAAGAAATAGCGGGCCTCGCCGATGAGCTGGGCCGGGCGGTTGAGGCGCAGCGCCTGCTCGGGATCCTTGAGGCTGACCTCGAAGGTGGGGCGCTTGTACTCCTCCACCCGTACGGGGGCGCTGCCGTTGTACTGCAGACAGTGCACCGACCACCGCCCGAGCAGTCGTCCGGTGGGAATCACGAACTCGCCGGAGGCCGTACCGAACTCGTTGGTGGTGACCTCGACCTTGGCGACATCTTGGCTGTTGGGATCGCGCAGGTTCACGGTCAGCCGGGTGCCGGTGGCGACCTTGTAGCTGCCTTGGTCGGCGCGGCCGCGGTAGGCGATGATCTTCCACAGCAGCTTCTGCTGCGGGCGGTAGATGCTGCGGTCGGTGAACACCAGCGCGGCGTGCGTCTCGCTCCCTTGGCCGTAGTTATAAAGAGAGAAGAACTGCGGATCGATCGACAGGTCGCCGCCCTTTTGCGCCACGACGAACAGCGAGCTGCTGCTGTTCCCTTTGAACTTCACCTCGCCGTTTGCGCCCGTGGTCTGGGTCTCCTTGCGCGCGTGCGGGCGCCCGTAGTCAAACTGGTACAGGTGAACCTGCGCCCCCGCCACCGGCCGCCCGCTCTGCCCCGACATCACGGTCACGGCCCGCTCTCCGCTGCGCTCCCGCGCGATGAGCACCAGATCCGACACGATCAAGTTGACTCCGAGCACGCGGTTATTCGCTTCGCCGAATCCCGGCTCCGGCGAGGCGACGATCACATACGCCCCCGGCTGGCTGAGCGGCGGGGTCACATACGTCTTATGCGTCTTATAGTCCGGAGTCTTGGGCAGCTCCACCTTCCACTGCGCCATCGGCTTGCCGCTGGCGAGGATCGCCCGCACCTGCTGTTCGCCCCACAGAAGCTGATACTCGTGCGAGCTTGTGATGTGCTGCAGCAGATCCCAGGCGTAAGCCCGGAAGTAAAGCGCCGGGAGGTTTTTGTGCGTGACCAACACCGATCGCCGCTGCGGCGCATCGAGCGTCATCGCGCTGAGGCTAAACTCCGGCGCGGCGATGCCGCGGTACAGGCTCAGGCAGATCTTGCCGCCTACGGTCTCGGGGTAAGCCCGCCAGCCTTCCATCGCCAGCTGGTAGGCGCGCGGCAGGTCGCCCTCATCGTTAATGAACATGCGCGCGAGCTGCGCCTGACCGACCGCCCACCACGGCAGCGAACGGTACTTGGTCAGCACCTCCGCCAGAGCGGTTCGCACCATCTGATGCTCCGCTTCTTGGGAGAAGGCATTATGAAGGCGTAAAAGGCGCTGCAGCCGTGCCTCCAGCGCTGCTTCGCGGGCGCCGCGCCGGGAATGCCAGGTCTCCAGATCCGCGAGCACCGCGTTCAGCTTCACCAGCGGATGCGTCGCCGGATCGTCGATGCGTACGGGGCCGGTGGCGTTTGGCTCGGCGCGCAGGAGACCGGGCAGGGAGAGGTGGGCGACCTCCTCGTTTTGCTCGGCGCTCCAGTTGGCGGTGTTGGCCAGCTCTTCGACCAGGAGGTATGAGACCGTGTCGCGCAAGGTGCCGCGCACCGCATCGGGGTAGGTGCCCGGCTCGATAAACGGCTTCAGCTCACCGAGCGTTTGCTGCTGCAGCTCCTCTCGCCGCACCCAGATCCGGGCATAGGCCTTGAGCGCTTCGGAATAGATCTGCTCCGCCGTCCACGCCTTCAGATCGACCGCGTTTTTGGAATCGACCTTTTCGCGCTGGCCGATCTCCCAAGAGTAGGCGTTGCGGTAATTGGAAAGCGCGTGCGCGTAATAAAGCTCCAGGCTCGCCTGCGAGAGCAGATCCTGCGGCCACGTCTGCGTCCGCAGCGAGCGCACCGCGCTCTCATAACCGGCAAGGCCGATCTGCAGCTGCACATCGCGGATGAGCGCCTCGGTGAGATCGGCGGCGTTGCCGGACTTGTCGGCGCCGTCGCGGATCTGAGCGATGACGCGGCGCGCTTCTTCGAGCTTCTGGTCGGCGATGAGCTTGTCGACTTCGGACCAGCGGGGGGATCGGGGCATGGTTTTTCTCGCCGGCAAGGGGGCTGGCGCCGCGGCGGCCGCGGGCGGGCCGTTGAGGCTTGCGACCGAAGACACCTTGCCAGCGGCCGAGCGCCGCTCCGTGTCCTTTTCGCACGACAGGCCCATCGTGATGATGGAGAACAGAAAACAGGCGAAGACAGACTGCGGCTTGCGCGTCAGCATGGCCGCCAGTCTATCGGAAAATCGCCGGCTCGGCTTCTCCCCGTGTCAGCGCTGCGACTGCTGCATTCGCGCCGCCCAGGTAAGAGCTGGCTCGTCCGGACGCGCGAACGGCTGCCAGGTCGACCACCCCAGGGCCTTTCGCAGGAGCATCAGCGGATACAGCAAAAGCGACGGCGGGCGTGCCCTTCGTCCGAGCCGCCGGGCGCGCTCCGCCTCCCGCTGCTTGAGCGGTATAAAGCTTCCGGCGGGAACTTTTTCCGGCCGCACCCCTTGCAGCTGCGGTGCCGCCTGCAAGCGCTGCTCGACGAGCGCGTAGTCCATCGAGAAAGCGCCGCACGACTTGTGCCATTCCTCCAGCATCTCGCAGGCGCCTAAGGCTTGTCCGCGATCCGAGGCGACGGCGAGCCGGCTCCAGCCGTTTTGCCGCGCGATCTGCCAGGCATTGTAGATGTTCTCATCGGTGTGCAGCGCGTGCGGGTCGAGGTAGATGCGCTCCGCCGGAACCCCAAGCGCCGTCATCGCCGCCGCGAGCGCGTCGGCCTCGATGTAAGGCGAGATCACCGCGCCACCGGAGGTGATGAAGTTGCGGGCGTAGCCGCGCTGCCACAAAATCGCCGCCCACATCGCGCGCCGCGACTGGCAACGGGTGAGCGAGCCATCGGCGGCGCTAGGACAGCCGGGAATGATGATGGCGTCAAAGGGTTCGGCCGGCGGTTTGCGCACTTCCAGCCGCTCACTGGCCCGGAAATGCAGAAAAAGAACGGTAAGCAGCGGCATGCCGATGCCGATAATGAAAGCCCAGCCGAGCCGCCGCCGCAACTTTCCTCGCTCCGCTCCATGTCTCATCGATCGCGTCACCCGCATCAGCTGGGCGCCCCGGGCATCAGGATCCGCCAGGGCCCGTCCTCCCGCAAGGGGACAATACGGAGGTGCGCTACAGGTTAACGCGAGAGCTTATCGGTGAATTTAGCTCGCCGCATCATATCTTCATAATGCGTTGTGACAACGCATCGCGTTATGAAGATGAGCGGCTAAAACTTATTACCTACGGGGAACACAAGACGCTGCGCCCAGGTGCGCTCCGGTACCGCCGGTTTTTCGTTCTTGGTGCTCGCCTCGCGCGGCGCCGTTTCGGGCTGCCGCTCCCGCAGTTTGTCGTCGGACTTACTGGCGGGTTTGGTACTACCACCTTGTGCCTTGTCGGCGACGGCGACTCCGGGAATCGCCACATCCGTTGCCTGTGGCTCCGGATTACTGCCGAGCGCCATCGCAAAGACTCCGAACATGATGCCTGCAAACAGGTGCCTGAGCGACATGGCGAACCTCCTTGGTTCCGATGCGCTGATTCTACTTCCGCGACATGACAAGCTTCGCCATCGCGGTGGTCCCTGCGTCAGCAACGAACCCGTCTGAACAAGCTAGGAAAAGTCCTGTACGTTGAAGGGTGCTACCGTAACTAGGGGTTGTCAAAGCCTATTTTGTTCCGATCGGACTATTTTATTGCGCGTACGTCGGTACGTAAGTGAGGAGACCGCGCTTGCGCGGAATAACGCGCAACGTTATGTGCTGAATTTCTGCATTTTAGAGATAAGTGCGGAGAAGCGCCAACCGCTGGGAGATAAAGTGAAGAAATTGTTAGAGCTAATCCAACATAGCGAAAGCTTAGCGGCAGCGGACGGCCGCGCGCTGGGCCGCTGACTGGACGCGCGGTTCCGGGTCCTTACCCGCGGACTGGAAGGCGGCCGCGAGATCTTTACGCAGGGCCGGCGACAAGGCGGGACCGCGGCTGCAGATTTTGCCGATCGCCTCAAGCGCGCTCTGGCGGATGGGCGGTGGGACTTCGCTGGCGGTGGCACCGGCGGTCTGGAGGAGGACCGGGAGATCGCGCGCGTCGCCGAGCTCGCCGACCGCGCGGGCGCAGCTTATGACGGTGCCGGCGATGCGCTCATCGGCGGCGGGATCGCCTAGGAGGTCGAGCAGCGCGGCGGCGACCGTGGTGTGCGCCTGCACCTGCTGCGGACCGGGCGTAGTCGAACCAAACCCATGGCGGACGAGCAGCGCACAGGCTTGACTGCGCAGCGCGGGCGCGGCATCGGCATCCTTGAGCCGCGCAATATAGACGTCGAGCGCTGCAGCTCCCTCGCAGCGCCCAAGACCCGACAGCGCTTGCCGCTGCACTTGTTCGTCGGCGTCCGCCACCGCTTGACGGAGGGCGGCAACCGGAGACACGGCGCCGACCGGCTCCGGCGGACACTGCGCGGCGCGCGATTCCACGGCCGCCCTGCGCACCGCAGGCCAGCGATCGCTGCGCAGGCTTTGCTCGGTGGCGGCAAGGACCTCAGGCAAGCGGTGCTCTGCCAGGGCGGTGAGCACGGCGAGCCGCACGCCCGGATCGCGATCCGATAGCGCCTGATGCACGGCCTTTGTCGCCGCCCCGTTTTCTGGCGCTCCCGCCGCCCCGGTGACGGCGGCGCGGGCCGCGGCTTGGCGCAGCACCGGTTCGTTATTTTGCGCGATCACCTGGCCGACCAGCGCTGCTGCGTCGGGAGTGGGGAGAACAATCCGCTCCAGGCTCTGCAGGATCCGGTAGCGCAGGGTAAACTGCGCCTGCTCCAGCCGGGGATCGCCGGCCGCGGGGGCCGCAGGGGTGGACGCGGCAGGCGACGCCACGGCCTCTTGCGGCCAGACGTTTACCAGCCGTCCACCCAACCGGGCGCGCGCCGCCAGCGGGCATCCGGTCAGCGCTTGACCCAGCGCTTCCACCAGGAGCGCGGCGCCGCTGAGCTGCGGCAGCGTGAGCTCACCGCCATGCGCGCCGCCAGCGCTTGCTGGCTCGGCACCCGGCAGGGCGGCGAGCGCTGCCGCGAGCCGCGGATCCTCCGCCGGGCGGCAGTGCAGCGCGGCGCTGAGTCCGGCGACCACGCTGCGCTGCAGCGCGCGCGCCTCCGCGGCACCATCTGCGACTTTGGCTGCGAGCCAGAGCAAGGTCTGCACCGCGGCCGGCGAGTCGAGTCCGCCAAGGCGCTTGATGGTCTCCGTACGCACCGCGGCGTTGAGCTGCGGATCGCGCACGAGCTGCAGCAGGGCCGCCTCCGTCCCGCTGCCTAGCTGATCGATGGCAGCCCACAGCGTGATCCGCTCTTCCGCTTCGGCCTGTGCCAGGGCACGCACCAGCACCTGGCTGAGCTCGGGCCACGGCGACCCCGCGGCCAGCGCCCGCAAAAGCTCATGCAGCCGCCGCCGCCCCGCGCCTGCCGCGCCGGGGAGGGCCGCCGCCACTGCCTGAAGGAGCGTGGCAGCTGGTCCGCCTTGCTGCGGCACGCGACCCTTTTCTCGTTCGATGATCGTCCGCAAGGTGCGCAGCGCTGCTTCCGCGCTGGTAAAGTCGGCGGTTGCGGCACGGCTGGCCAGCTGGCGCAGGCCGGCGTCGCTGGTATCGGCATCGAGCTCGCTGAAGATCGCGACTTTCCCCAGCGCGGTCGGTTGCGCCCCCGAGGCTGGCTGAGTAATGAGCAGCGACAGGCAGCTTGCGGCAATCGGCGCCGGCAGCTGCACCCACTGCGCTTCCCCCTCACGCCCGTTCAAGTTGATGAGGAGCCGCTTTTTGGCCCCAGCATCGCGGCCGTCAAAAATCAGCGCCAGCTGTCGCGGCAGCGCCCCCTGCGAGCGCGGCGCCGGCGTAATCCGCAGCGCCCGGACCGAGTGCCCGGCCCCATCGGCGCGGGCCGTGACGAAGCCGCCGCGCGCATCGGGAGGCACGCGCCATGCGGTCGCCGGCTTGCCATCCTCCAGCTCTTGCGGCGGAGCGAGCAGGTCGGCTCTGGTCACTCCAACTTGCGCGGAGGCGGCTACGAAACGGTAGACGCCGAGCGGGGAGGCGACCCCTGCCGGCCCTTGGCTCGTCGCGGCAATCACCGTCGCATCGGTGAGCTCCGGCAGCGCCAGCTCGGGAGCGGGGTGCCAGCCGCCGCCCTGGTAGCGCTCGATGAACAGCCGATCTTCGCCGTCGCAGCGTGAGACCCCGGGGGCCCGCTGGTAGCGCAAAAGTCCCTGCGGCGCGGCTTCCACGGCCAGCGCGTACTCGCCATCGCGTCCGACAGGTCCGACGGGTCCGGAATAAATCGACGCCCAGCGATCGTTGACCTTGCCCACAACCTGGACGCGCTGCCCGTCTCCGGCGGTCTGCGCGCGGATGATAAGGTAGCGGGCCTCCCCGCCGGCCACGACTTCGGCGCGGGCGCTCTTGACGGCGGCGCCAGGGCTGCCGGCGCTGCCGAAAATGCGCGCCGAAAACTGCTCCAGGGCGCCGCTCTGCACCGTAATCGTACCGTCATTGCGCACGGTCACGTGGACCGACTCGCCGGCCCAGTCGAGCTGCTGGTTGACGATGAGCCCGCCCGCCGCTACAAGACCTGCTGCCGCCGCACTCGCGCTGCCGAGCGTTATTCCCGCGCCGGCCCCAAGTCCAAAGCAGAGCCCGGTCCAGGCTCGCAACCAAGCCCTGCCGTTTCGCCAGCTACGCTGCCCATCCCGCTTTCCCATGGTTCTCCGTCTGCCTGTCTCTGGCGGCTAGCTTAGCCGATTGCAAGTCGCGCGGTGCATGGCCATCTTCTAGCAAAACCCGCCGTTGCCGGCAAAACCCGCGGCCGCAAGCCGCACTTCTTCTATTTGTCGCACAGCAAATGAGTTGACCGCGCCTCGAAGTTCTGGTACTCACTGCGGCTTGCTAACTAATAGGAAAGCCTGCTTTGCAGGCCCCCAAATGTCCGGAGGCACTCGTGATTTCGCTTGTCAGCAGCGTCTTTGGTTCTAACGGCTCGCTAGCCGACGCGGCGCTCGGTTTGGTCGATGGATTTTCCGGCGGCCTCTCCGGCGTCACCGACGCGGCTTCTGGCGGGCTTGCGACGCTGCTATCGGATGGGGCCGCGGCGGGCGGGCAGGGAGGGATGTTTGCCCTGGGCAACATCGCGCCGATCCTGCTGATGTTCGTGATTTTCTACATGCTCCTCATTCGGCCGCAGCAGAAGCGCCAGCGTGAGCTGCAAGAGTGGCTGAAGTCGATCAGCAAAGGCGATGAGGTCGTCACCACCGGCGGACTCTGGGGCAAGGTCTCGGCAGTTTCGGAGAAGAGCCCGTATGTGACGCTGGAGCTGCAAGAGAAGGTTCGGGTGCGGGTCCTGCGCTCGCACATCACCGGCAAGGCCCCGGCCAACGATGCGAGCGGCGTGGCTGCGGCAGAGGCGAACAAGTAGCCGTGTCCGAGTCCATGGACTACGCTTTTGCGATAACCACACATTCTTCTCGGCCGCTCAGTCAGTCCACTGAGTCGGTCCCGTCTTCGAGTTAGCTGGGAGCTTTTAGCATGGAGCGGTCTTTTTACTACCGCGTAGTCGCCTACTCGCTGATCACCCTGTTGTCGGTGGTCGTCCTGGTGCCGTCGATGGCGGACTGGACGCGGCGCAGTGACAAGCTGCCTGATTGGTTCAAAAAGGCCTTCACCCGCAAGATCGCGCTGGGCCTGGACCTTCAGGGCGGGCTGCATCTGGTCTACGAGGTGCAGGTCGACAAGGCCGTGAGCGACAAGGCGGACCGTCTGGCGGCGCAGATCGAAGAGAAGCTGCGCGTAAAGAAGGTCAAGGACGTCAAGGTCGTTCGCGACGGCGATGGGGCGGATGTCCGCCTGCACGTCCGGTTCACCAACAAGTCGGACTCGCGCAAGCTCGACGGAACGTTCGAGCGCGAGTTCGCCCGCTACCTGACGCGCGACAGCGCCAACGATCAAACCGGGGAGGTCACCTACAAGATCGATCCGGACTACATCGATGAGCTGCGCGGGTACGCGGTCACCCAAGCGGTCGAGACGATCAAGAACCGAGTCGACAAGCTCGGCGTCACCGAGCCGGTGGTGCAGCGCAAGCAGAACGACATCGTCGTCGAGCTGGCCGGTCTGTCGCAGGGCGACTTCGACCGCGTCAAGAGCCTCATCGGCAAGACGGCGCAGCTCGAGTTCAAGATGGTCGATGACGGCACCGACTACATGCGCAAGCTCGGCGCGCACGCCGACACCAAGAAGGCGCAGTACTTCGGCATGGACGTCGGCTACGACGCCTGGACGGCCAAGGACAGCGGCACCCAGCATACCGACGTGTATCTGAAGGCCGCCGACAAGACCGTGCTGGAGAAGTTCATCAAGGAACTGCCGCCGGAGCTGGCGATCCCCTCGGATCACGAGCTCTTGTTCGAGCAGACCTCGCGCCATGACGACGACGGCAAAGAGACCCAGGACAAGATCTGGCGCAGCTACTACCTGCACCGGCGCGCCGAGCTGACCGGTGAGTACCTGACCGATGCCGAGGTGACCTGGGACTCGCAGACCGGCCGGCCCGAGGTCTCGATTACCTTCGACAGCGAAGGGGCGAGCCTGTTTGAGAAAGTGTCGGGCAGCAACATCGGGCGCCGGATGGCGATCATCTTGGATGACAAGGTGAACTCGGCGCCGACCATCGAAGGGCGGATCGGCGGCGGGCGGGCCCGCATCACGCTCGGTGGATTCTCCGATCCCTACCAGCTGCAGCAAGAGGCCAAGGACCTGGTGGCGGTGCTGCGGACCGGCGCGCTGCCGGCGCCGCTGCGCAAGACCTTCGAGACGCAGGTCGGCGCGACGCTGGGCCCCGATGCCGTCAACAAGGCGAAGACCTCGATGATCATCGGCACGCTGGCGGTCATCCTGTTCATGCTGATTTACTATCGCGCCGCGGGCTTTATCGCCGACATCGCGATGGTGTTCAACGTGGTATACCTCTTGGCGATGCTGGCGACGCTTCAGGCGACGCTCACCTTGCCGGGTATCGCCGCCGTCGTGCTCACGATCGGCATGGCGGTGGACGCCAACATCATCATCTACGAGCGCATACGTGAAGAGATACGCGGCGGCAAGACGCCGCGCAGCGCCGTAGAGGCGGGCTTCGGCCGCGCCTTCTGGACGGTGTTCGACGCCCACGTGACCAACCTCGTGGCCGGCATCGTGCTGTATTCGTACGGCACGGGTCCGATCCGCGGCTTCGCGGTTTCGCTGATGGCCGGAATTATCTGCAACCTGTTTACGTCGGTCTGGCTGTCGCGAGCCATGTTCGACTGGATGGTGGGGCGCAAGCGAGTCGCCACCCTGAGCATTTGAGGCGCACCCATGGCCCAGAAATCGCAATTTTTCGAACTCATCCGCCCCGACCATAACTTTGATTTCGTCGGCAAGACGCGGGCGCTGCTCAGCACGTCCGTCGTGCTGATGATCTTCTCGTTCCTCATGCTGCCGCTGAACACGATCCTGCCGGGTCGCGGTCACGCGCTCAACTTCGCCATCGACTTCCGCGGCGGCACGGAGATGCGCATCGATTTCTCCCGTCACCTGGAGTCACCGCAGGTGCTGGAGGCGATGGAGCAGAGCGGCTTCAAGGACTGCGAGATCGTCGAGCTGCGCGAATTCCCAAACGCCTTCCTGGTCCGCTTCACCGCGGTCTCACCGCTGTCTCCGGAGCAGGCCAAGCAGGCGGAGAGCGCGCTGCGCCAGAAGCTCGGGCAGGATTCGGTGCGCAAGTTCGAGTTCAGCGATGGCGGCGACAAGGCCTACCTGCGGCTGACGCGGGCGGTGGATCCGGAGCAGATCCGCTCGCTCTTGAGCGAGCAGAAGATCACCACCAACCAGGTCCAGCGCTTCGGCCGCCCGGAAGACAACACGTATGAGATCGTGCTCATCGGCCTCGATCAAGAAGTGCGCAAGGCGCTGGACGGCAAGCTCGGAGCGGGCTCGGTGGCCAACATTCCCCAGGTGGGCTCGGTGGGCGCCAAGGCCGGTAAGGAGCTGCGGGATAACGGCATCATCTCGCTGCTCGCCGCCATCGGCTTCATCATGCTCTACATCCTGGTCCGCTTCGACTTCCGCTACGGCCCTGGCACGGTGGCCGCGCTGCTGCACGATGCGGTCCTGGTCATGGGCGCGTTCGCCGTTACATATAAAGAGTTCTCGCTGACGACGATCGCGGCGATTCTGACCGTCATCGGCTACTCGATGAACGACACCATCGTCGTGTTCGACCGCATCCGTGAAAACGCCAGCCGCATGCGCGACAAGAAGTTCCCGCAGCTGGTCAACCTCTCGATCAATGAGACCCTGTCGCGAACCATTCTGACCTCGGCCACGGTGTTCTTCGTCACGCTGGCGATGAATATCTGGGGCACCGGAACGATCCGCGACTTCGCCTTCGCCATGAACGTCGGCGTCATCGTCGGCACCTACTCATCGATCTTCGTCGCCAGCCCGGTGCTCATCTGGCTGAACGAGAAGTCGATAGCGATGCAGAAGAAGTCCCCCGGCCGCGGCAGCCGTCCCAGCTCCAGCACCCCTACCTAATACAGGGGCACCTTCCCGGGCCCCCGTCGAGCAAAGCTCGATGAGCCTCCCCCTCGCCGCCGTGTTCACGGTCCCGCGGTAGCTGACTCGCGTGGCGGTCCGAGTGCGCGGAGAAAACAGGAGTCGGCGATGGACATCGTCTCTGAATTAGCGCAGTGGCGGGGAGGCGGCTCTCTCGTCGAGATCTTCGGGCATCAGGTGTTTGTTCGAGAAGCAGGGCAAGGTCCGCCGCTGCTCTGCCTGCATGGCTTCCCGACCGCGAGCTTTGACTATGCACGCCTGGTCCCGCTTTTGGCCCCGCACTACCGGGTGTTGACGTTCGACTTCCTCGGCTTCGGGTACTCGGATAAGCCGCGGCCTTACACGTACTCGCTGTTCGAGCAGGCGGCGCTGGCAGAGGAAGTGGCGGCGCGGCGCGGGCTCACGGAAGTGGCGCTGCTGGCGCACGACATGGGCTCATCGGTCGCGCTGGTAATTCTGCAGCGGGGGCGGCTGCGGGTCTCGCGCTTGATCCTGCTAAACGGGAGCGTGCTTTTGGAGCACTACCAGCCGCTTATCACGCAGCGGCTCTTGCTGCACCCGATCATGGGGCCGCTGCTCTCGGGCCTTGGCTTTGCCAGCGAGCGGATCTTCGGCCGGCAGTTCGGCCGCTTGTTTCCGCGGCCGGTGCCGCGCGAAGAGATCGCGGCGTTCTGGTCGCTCATCACCCACAACCGCGGCGAGCAGATAAACCACCTGCTCATCCAGTACCTGAACGAGCGCAAGCGCCACGAGCTTGCGTGGCTCGATGGGCTGGCGCAGCACAAGGCGCCGCTGATGCTCCTCTGGGGTCAGCGCGATCCGGTGTCGGTGCCGCGGATTGCGGAGGAAGTTTATCGCAAGCGTCCGGACGCCCGCTATGTGCCGCTGCAGGAGATCGGCCATTACCCGCAGTGGGAAGACCCGGCGGCCGTGGCGCGCGAGGTGCGCGATTTTTTGCCTGACCGTTGATCGCGACTCAGAGGGAGCCAGCGGGCGGTGAGGTGGGGACGCCGGCCATGGCTTGGGCGCGGACGCGCAGTGCGGCGTAGTCCCATGCCAGGCAGGGATCGCGCTTGATGGCGGTGGTGAGAAGGGTCAGCGCCTGGCGGGCGATCTGGCGCTGCTGCGGCGCCGCGGCATGCTCCGCGTTTAGTAGTTGAATCGCCGCGTCTTCGGCATCGACGCGCGGCAGCTGCGGGGTGAGCAGGCGCGCTCTGGCCACCGCTTGCCCGGCGCGCTGCAGCACCTGCGCGCCCGCGCGGGCATCGAGCTCGCGCTGCTGCAGCCGCAGCGTGCTGGCAAGGGTGAGCTGCAGCTCGGCATTATCAGGCGCAAGCGTCGCCAGCGCCGCGCGCTCTGCCTGCTGCAGCACGGGGAGCGCGCTCTTATGCTCCTTTTGCAGCCACATGCCCTGCAGCAAGAGCAGCGCGGCTTCTGCCGGCGCCACCTTCGGCTGTTCCGTCCGCAGCTGGCGCGCCGCCGCCACCGCTTCCAGCCCCTGCCCGAGCTCCGCCAGCGGCGAGCGCGCCGACTGCATAAGCATCCGCGCCCGCATTTCCGCCAGCCCGGCGCGGTTGAGGAATGCGAGTGGGTTAGTCGGCGCTTCTTTGATGCGCTGTTCGATGATCGGCACCGCCTCATCCAGAAGCATCTGCGCATCGCCGCCCGTCGCCTGCAGCCGCGCCGCCCGCGCCAAGAGCGTCGCCGCCGTCATCCCCAGGAACTCATCGTAGTGCGGCCGCTGCCGCAGCAAGGCGCGCAAAACGGGAAGCGCTTTTTCCCAAAGCGGCGCCGGGTCGCGCCCAGACAGGCGCTCGTTTTCGGCAGCTAACATATAGTAGTACGCATAGTGCTCAGTCTCTTGAGACGTAACCTGCTGCAGCTGTCGTAGAAAATCCGCCTCCTGCAACGCTTCCTGAAGCAGAAGCTCGGCGTTGCTGGCGTGGGTGATTTTGTACTCGATGAGCTGCACCTGGGCGCTGAATAGGTCGTTGTGCAGCACCCAGTGGTTGGGGTGAAATCGTATTCCCTTCTTGGCGCTGGCGATGGCGAGATCCAGCGCCGCGGTTGGGTCCATCCCATGGGCGGTCTGAAAGCTGGCGGCGACCAGGTTGAGGTTGTTTTTGAGTACGTACGGCGCCGCATCATCCGCACTACTGGCCTGCGCCGCTTCGATCACCGCGATGCTGCGGCGAACGCTGTCCTGCGGATCGCGGCCGGTCGCCTCTTCCCAGCGCGCCAGATAGCTATACCCCCCGGCCAGAATACTGCGGGCTGGGAACAGAGTGGGATCGGCGACCAGAGCATGCTCGCTGGCTGACTTCAGGTGCTCTAGCGATGGACGAACATCCCGGCTGCTGATGAAGTCCCGGTACGTCTCCTGCATCCAGAACGACGCCTCTGCCACATGGGCCTCCGGGTCGCTCCGGGCGATGTCGGTGAGCCGGGCAAAGAGCGCAGCGATGCGGTTGCGCTCCGGATCCGCATCGGACGTTGTGGCCATGTTTTGGACGCGCAGATGACTATCGGCGACCGCATGCAGCCGCAGCGGCTCCGGATCCCAGGGCAGCTCGCTTTCGGCCTGTTGCGCCGCCTGTACGGTTTTTTGCAGGTCGCCGCGCAGCCAGCTGATGGCGGCCAGCCGCAGCGCTTTGGACTCGGTCTCGGCGTTGGAGCTGCGCTCCAGGTGTTGTAAGGCCGGCAGCCGGATCTCGCTCTGGAGCTGCTTCTTGCGCTCGGCGAACCCGCGTAGATCGGTAGTGCGCTTGGCGTGCGCCAGCTCCTTTTCATAGATATCGCCCATCGTCTGTCCGAGCGCCTCATGCACCTCCGGCGTCTCATAACCCGCTGACAGCGCCTGGCGCAGTCGCTTCTGCGCCTCTTCCGGTTCATGCAACACCATGTGGCCGCGTCCGAGCGCATAGTAGGCCGGTCCGCGGCTTTCGGCTGTGATCGTTCTAGTCAGATCTTCGATCTTCGCCATGCGCCTGCGCACCACTTGGCGCTCACGGCGGATGTCGTGCAGGGGCAGCGCGTAGGCGGCGCGCATGAACAGCTCCATTTCTTTGACATCCTGCCCCAGACGCTGCGCCAGCTGCGCCTGGGCTGCGGCGTGCCGCTTTTGCGCCGCTTCGCGCAGGCGCGAGCGCACGCCCAAGATCAAAAGCGCTGCCACCGCGATGGTAAGGAGGCTCGATAGCGCCACCAGCGAGCGGTACTTCCGCGCCTTTTTGGACAGCCGATAGGTCAGCGTGGTCTGCCGCGCCTCGATCGGCTCCCCGGACAAGAAGCGCCCCAGATCCAGAGCCAGCGCCAGCGCCGTAGGGTAGCGCCGCTGCGGCTCCTTGTTCAGGCACTTCATCACGATGGTCTCGACGTCGACCGGCACGCCGGGATTCTTCTGACACAGCGGCACCGGGTCTTCGCTCATCACCGTGATCAGCACCTGCACCGTGCTCTGGCCATCAAACGGCGGCTGCCCGCACATAAGCTCATACAGCATCGCTCCCAGCCCATACACATCCGAGCGATGATCGATCCGAGTCTGATCCCCCTGCGCCTGCTCGGGCGCCATATACGCCGGCGTCCCCATCACCATCCCGGTCTCGGTCAGGTGCTCGGTGGCGCTGGCGTCGCGGGCCAGGCCGAAGTCCATGAGCACGGGGCGGCCGCCGCCCGCCGCGCGCGGCTCGATCATTACGTTGGCGGGCTCTATGTCCAGCGAGCCAAGTTCCGTCGCTGATAATCTCTCCGTGCGTCCTATTGGAACAGCTGCGGAACGGTTCACGGGCTTTTGTGCTGGAGTGACGGCGCTGGGTAATGGAGCGGCGCGTGATCACTCCAGATCACGCAAGGTGCGCTCGAGCTTCTCCCGCCAAGTCAGGTCGGTCTCTGCGGCGATGAGGTCCTTGAGCGCGGCGACTTGCGCGACCTTGAGCGCCGTCGAAGCAGGAGTCTTTATGTGCGGCGTGACGCCGCCCGCCGGGGGTGACGTAGCGGACATGGAGAGTCGCACTCCGTGCTCCTATCACATCACGCACCAGCGAAGCAAAAAGGCGGTCACGCCTTTCCAATATCGGATCGAGCTCAAGATGGCCGGGCGCCGCTCCCTGCCGCGTGCCGACCGCGCTAAATGCTGTGACTTGGTGCTGCAACGATTCAGCGGCTCATCGCAGCGACGGCCGCGGGGCGGCTACTTCGCGCCGATCGCGCACAGGAGCGCGATGATTCCACTACAGGTCAGCACCGCGCTCGGCGCGTGCAGGTCGATCGCGGACCGCGGCATCTGCGGCGCGTAGGCCTCCTCTGGATCCTGCACCACGGTGAACCCTCCGGCCTTGGCGATCGCCCTGAGGCCTTTGGCGCCATCGCTGGACGCGCCGGTCAGCAAGATTCCGAGTACGCGCTTGTGCAGACAGTAAGCCGCCGACTCAAATAGGATATCGATCGATGGCCGTGAGAAATTGCACGGCGGCTCGATCGACAGCGCCAGCAGGTCCGGTGCCTCCATGAGCAGATGATAGTCCGGCGGGGCAAAGTAGACGCCGCCCCCGACGAAGCTGTCCTTGTCTTCGGCTTCGCGCACGGCAAGGCGGCACTTGGGGGCGAAGACCTCGCGCAGCAGGCTCGGTCGATCGGCGGCGACGTGCAGGACCACGGCGATGGGAAGCGGAAAGGTGGCCGGCAGCGCCGACAAGATTCTGCCGAGCACGTCCACGCCGCCGGCCGAGGCGCCGATGACCACGGCGTCAAAGCGCAGAGCGCGGGCAGACGATGTCGTGCTCATCCCGGCTCCTAATACTTCTGATAGATGCGCACGTCCGGGGCGAACTCGGAGAACGCGGAGCCGATGGCGACCGTGCGCAAGCTCTCTTTGGCTCCGAGCCCGAGGAACCCCTTCCGGCACAGGGCATCGCGAAAGAGCGTGATCACCCTCTCCTGCAGCACCCGGTCGAAATAGATGAGCACATTGCGACAGGAGATAAACTGCATCTCCGCGAAGACGCTGTCGGTGACCAGGCTGTGATCCGAAAATACGACGTTTTTCCGCAGCGACCGATCGAATGTGGCCCGATTGTAGTTGGCGACATAATAATCCGACAGCGAGGTCTGGCCGCCCGCTTGCAGATAGTTCGTCGAAAAGCGCGCCATGCGATCGAGGTTGAAGACCCCCGCGCTGGCCATGCGCAGTGCCTCGCCGTTTATGTCGGTGGCGTAGCAGATGGTCCGCTCCAGCAGTCCTTCTTCCTTCAAGGTGATGGTGAAGGAGTAGACCTCCTCTCCGGTCGAGCAGCCGGCGATCCACAGGCGGATCGACGGGTAGGTCCTAAGGACTGGAACGACCTGTTGGCGGAACGCGAGAAAGAACGGCGGATCGCGGAACATGTCGCTGACTTGAATCGTCAGAAACTGCAGCAGCGAGGAAAAGAGGGTGTCTTCTTTGCCCAGGCGCTCCTGCAGCGCCGGCAAGGACGGGCAGTCAAGGCGCGTGAGGGCATGGCTCAGACGCCGGCGCAGCGACGCGGAAGCGTAGTGCCGGAAGTCGTAGTGATACCGCTCAAAGATCGCTTCGAGCAGCTGCTTTACTTCCTCCTCTGTCATTTCCATTTCCGTCACTTCGGCATCCAGACCCGGATGAGCGACAGGAGCTTGTCAACCTCGATGGGCTTTGAGACATAGTCGTTGGCGCCGGCCTTGAGGCACCGCTCGTGATCGTCGCGCATCGCCTTGGCGGTGAGCGCGATGACCGGCAGCTTCTCCCACTTGGGCTGGGCGCGGATCCGGCGCAGGGCTTCGAATCCGTCCATCTCCGGCATCATGATGTCCATCAGCACCAGATCGACCTTCTTCAGGCTCTCGAGCTTCGCCAGCGCCTCGCGGCCGTTGCGGGCAATTTCGATCTTGGCTCCCTTGGGCTCAAGCACGCTGTTCAAGGCAAAGATGTTGCGCACGTCGTCTTCCACGATCAGGATCACGCGGTCGGCAAACAGCGCCTCGCGATCGCGGGCGGTGACCAGCATCCGCTGCCGCTCCGGCGGCAGCTCCGACTCCACCTGATGCAGGAACAAGGTCACTTCATCCAGCAGCCGCTCCGGCGAGCGGGCCCCTTTGATGATGATCGACTTGGAGTGCCGGCGCAGGCGGTCTTCCTCTTGGCGGCTGAGCTCCCGCCCGGTGTGGATGATGACCGGCGGCAGGGTGAAGCCGGCTTCGGCCGCCAGCTTCTCCAAGACATCATCGCCGGAGCCGTCCGGCAGCCGCAGATCCATGACCACGCAGTCGATCGGACTGTTCTTGAGACAGCTGATCGCCGCCGTCGCGGTGGCGACCGGGATCGTCTCGACGCCTTCGCTGGCCAAAAGGTGACAGACGCTCTCGCGCTGCCGCGCATCGTCTTCCACCACCAGGACGCGGCGGACCTTCTGCGTCGCCTTGGCGCTCAGCCGCTTTAGGGCCGCGACCAGGTTCTCAGGCTCCACGGGCTTGAGCGCGTACCCCACCGCGCCCATCTCCAGCGCGGTCTGGGCGTAGTCATAGCCGGAGATGACATGCACCGGGATGTGCCGCGTCTTGCTGTTGCGCTTGAGCCGATCGAGGACCGACAAGCCCGAGTGATCGGGCAGGCCGATATCGAGGATGATCGCGCTCGGGTTGCGGGTCGTGGCCAGCTTGAAGCCGGCATCGGCGCCGGCCGCGATGGTGCACTCATACCCAAGCTCGCGCCCGAGCTTGCACAGAAGCTCCGCGAACGTGCTGTCGTCTTCGATGATGAGGAGCAGGCGGCTGTCGCTGGCCATAGCGTCGCTATTTTGGCTGGCCGGCGCTGCCTGCTCAGTCGCAGCCGGCAGCTGCCGCGGCCCGCCCGCGCGTCCCAGCGGACCTGAAAGCGACTCCGCTGCAGAGCGCGGCGGCCGCACGGCGCCGAGCTCCCCGGTCGCGACGAGCTGCCGCTTGATCGTCAGCGTGAACGTGCTGCCCGCCCCCTCGCTGCTCTGCACCGTCAGCTCCCCCCCCAGAAGGTGCGCCAGGTTGCGCGAGATCGACAGCCCGAGCCCCGTGCCGGAATACTTGCGATTGCTCGCCGAGTCGATCTGGCGGAAGGTCTCGAAGATGAGCTGCTGCTGCTCCTTTGGTATGCCGATGCCGGTGTCGCGGACCGCGAAGGCGACCTCCCGCTCCGCAGCCGCGGAGACGGTCAGCGTCACGCTCCCCTGCTCGGTGAACTTCAGGGCGTTGGACAGGAGGTTCTTGAGGATCTGCTCCAGCCGCTGGCCATCGGTGACGATGACAGCCGGCACGGCGGGATCGAGCGTGATCGCGAGCTTGAGGTTGCGCTGGGTGGCGATCGGCGTGAAGGTCTGCGACAGCGTTTGCGCCAGACCGGCCAGGACGACCTGGCTCGGACGGAGCTCGAGCTTACCGGCCTCGATCTTGGACAGGTCGAGGATGTCGTTTATGAGGTTTAGCAGATCGTGGCCGGCTGAGTGGATCGTCTCGGCGAACTTGACTTGCTCCGCCGTGAGGTTGCCGGCCTTGTTGTCGGCCAGCAGCCGCGCCAGGATCATGGAGCTGTTGAGCGGGGTGCGCAGCTCATGCGACATGTTGGCGAGAAACTCGGACTTGTATTGATTTGAGCGCTCCAGCTCCTCCTGCTTCTTGCGCAGCGTCGCCTGCGCCTCCATCAGGAACGCCTTCTGGCTCTCCAGAATCTGCGCCTGCTCCTCCAGCTGGGAGTTTGTCTGCTCGACCTCGGCCTGCTGGTTCTGCAGCTGGACATGGGACTCGCGCAGCGCCCGGCCCTGCTCTTCCAGCTCCTCATTGGTGACCCGGAGCTCCTCCTGTTGCGTCTGGAGCTCCTCGGCCTGCCGCTGGGTCTCTTGCAGCAGATCTTCCAGCTGGGCGCGATACTGGGCGCTCTGAATCGCCCGCCCGACGACGGACGCGATGCGCTCGATAAAGAGCCGGTCGTGGGGCTCTAGCCGGCGCATAAATCCCAGCTCCAGCACCGAGTTTACCTGGTTGTCGACCTGCGCCGGAACGATCAGCGCCGCCGCCACCTTGCCGTGCATCGTCGCCGAATCGACCCGCAGGTAGCTCGGGTGCGCATCCGCGATCTCGATGAGCTGTCCCTGCGTACAGGCGCGGCCGATCAGTCCTTGTCCGGCGCCGTACTCGGTAGGGGCATCGGCGGGGAGCCCGGCCATCCCGCTGCGATGGAGCCGCCCATCGCTCTGCTTGACGTACAGGGCGCCGACCTTGGCGCGTAGGACGCTGACCATGAAATCGACGATCCGCTGCGACAAGAGATCGGTCGTGCGGGCATCGAAAATGCGCACCGCCAGGGCCGACTCGCCGGCGCGGATCCAGGCTTCTATATTCCGGCGGCGAAAGTCGCTCGCGGTGGTCTGCGCGCCGCTTATGACGATGAGGAGCAGCGCGGTGAGCCCGAGGAAGACGACCAGCGTCGAAAACAGGACGGTCTGTTGCCGCTGCTTGAGCCGGCTCTCCAAAAGCCCCCGCTCTTCCTCCTCAAGCTCATGCAGCAGCCCGCGCAGCTCGTCCATGTACCCCTTGCCGCGATCGGTCAGGACGGTGTTCATCGCCTCCTCGTTGCGACCGGTCCTTTTCTGCTCGATGGTCTGTGAGAGCTCGACCAGCTTGTGGCCGATAAGGAGGCGGGCGCGCCGGAGCCGCTCCTGCTGCCGGTCGTTGTCCGCGGTCGCGGCGATGACCCGGTCGAGCTCCGGCAAAAGGATCTGGCTGGCCTGCTCATAGGGGGTGAGATAGGCCTCGCGCCCCGTGAGCAGGAAGCCGCGCTGGCCGGTCTCTGCATCCTTGAGGCTTGAGCCGATCGCCTCCAGCTGCCGCAGCACCCCGAGCGTGCGGATGACCGACTTGCCGCTGGCGACTTGTTCGTTGAGCGCGTAATAGAGAAGTCCGGCCATGATGAAGATGGCCGCGACCGAGCCGATGAAGAAATACAGCGTCCTTGCTGGAAC
>CALFML010000357.1 GCA_937879845.1 uncultured Myxococcales bacterium | reverse complement strand
ACCACCCGCGCGGCGCGCTGGCGCTCCAGCTGCGCAACCCGCGCGGTGAGCGTCGCGAGCTCTGCGCTCGTATCGTCCGGGGTCTCTTGCGGCGCCGCGACGCGCGCCTCCAGGGCGGTGATGTGCCGGTTCTGTACGACAATCCCGCCAAGCGCCGCCACCGACAGCACCGAGGGAATGATCCAAGCAAGCTGGTTCATGGTGGTAAGGATGCCACGGCCCGGCGCCCACGTCAGCAGCGAACGAGGAACCGGGAGACATTTTCCCCGGACTGTCGGCCGCCGTAAACCCTACTTCGGGCTCGGAACCGCGAGCGGAGTGAGCGTGACCGGGATTCCATCGAGCACCGAGGTCCCGGAGACATGATCGTAGAGCCGCTCATCGGTGATGTCGTTCATGCTGACCCCGGCGTGCGCGCTGGCGACCGAAAGCCGCGCCCCCGGACGGTCATGGCCCCAGCCGTAGGGCAGGCTGACGACGCCGGGCATCATCTCTTCGCTCACCTCCAGCACGGCGCGGAGCGTTCCCACCCGCGAGGTGATTTCCACCGCCTGGCCGGTTGCAAGACCAAGTCCGGCCGCGTCGCGCGGGTTTATCGCCAGCGTGCAGCGCTCGGGACCCTTGGCCAGGCGCGGGCTGTTATTGAGCCACGAGTTCATGCTGCGCAGGGTCCGCCGGCTCACCAGGGAGAAGGCGGCTTCACGGGTCGCATCGAGCCGCCTTGCGAGCCGCGGAAGATCCTTGGCCAGCACCTCTGGAAAAAGATCGATGCGGCGATCGGGAGTGCCGATGACCTCGCGGAGCCGGGGCCGGAGCGGCCCGAGATCGATGCCGTGCGGCCGGCGCCGGAGCTGTCGCAGCGTCATCCGGTGAGGGCCGACGCGGAGCAGCAGATCGAGCAGCGCGCCCGAGCCAATCGCTGCGCCGAGGGCCCGCGCACCCGCCGCCACCACGTTGTGCAGCCCGCCGCGGCGGCGGCCGAGCCGAGCCATGAGGCCAAGGAGGATCTGCCAGTCGTGCCGGGCGCCGTCCGGCAGCGGGAACACGGCGCGCGCATAGTGGGCCGCGTTGCGCACTCCCAGCGAGTACTCAAGGAGCGGATAGTGATCGTCTTCAAGCGCAGTCGCGGGCGGCAGGATGAGGTGGTCGTGGCGGGTGGTCTCGTTGATGTAGAAATCGATCGCCGCCATGAACTCGAGCCCCGCCAGGGCGCGGTCGAGCCGCCGCCCGTTGGGGTTTGACAGCACGGGGTTCCCGGCGATGGTCACCAAGGCGCGCACCTGGCCGGCTCCCGGCGACTCGATCTCGTCGGCGAGCCCGGCGACGGGGAGCTCACCGTTGAACTCGGGCAGGCCGCCGACCCGGCTGCGCCAGCGACCGAACTTGCCGGACTCGCGCAGAAAGCGCGCCAGGCCCACCAGATCGACGGCGGGAGTCGCAAACATCGCTCCGCCCGGTCGGTCGAGGTTGCCGGTGACGATGTTGATCACGTCGATGAGCCAGGTGGCCAGGCAGCCGAACTCCTGCGTCGAGGTCCCCATCCGCCCATACCAGACGGCGGCGCGCGCCTGGGCAAGCTCCAGGGCCAGACCCTCAATCACCGCGGCGGCGATACCGACGGTCGCCGCGACGCGAGCAGGCGGGAACTGTTCGATTACGGCGGTGAGCTCGGGCAGGCCGCGGAAAAGGTCGGCCAGCGCGGCGAGCCGGAACTTCCCCTGCCGGTGCAGCGTGTGGAGGACGGCGAGCAGCAGGAAGGCGTCGGTGCCCGGCTGGATGAACAGGTGCTGGTCGGCGATTTCCGCGGTCTCGGTGCGCCGCGGGTCGATGACGATGATCTTGCCGCCGCGTCCGCGGATCGCGGCGAGCCGCTTCTTGATGTCCGGCGCCGTCATGACGCTGCCGTTGGAGACGATGGGATTGGCTCCCATCACCACCAGGTAGTCGGTGCGCTCGATGTCGGGAATCGGCAGCAGCGCCTGGTTCCCATAAAGCAGCAGCGAGACCAGCATCCGCGGGTGGGAATCGACGGAGCTGGAGGAGAAGACGCTCTTTGTGCCGAGGTAGCGGACAAACGGGAGCAGCGCCAGCATCGACTGGTAGCTGTGGCCCATCGGGTTTCCGTAGTAGAAGCCGAGCGCGTCCGCGCCGTGCGCGCGCTGCACCGCGGTGATGCGCGTCGCGACCTCGGTAAGGGCCTCGTCCCACGAGATGGACTGCCAGCCTTCCGGGGTCCGCCGGACCGGCGCGCGCAGCCGATCGGGATCTTCGTACAGATCCTTCTGGGCGACGCCCTTGGGACAGATGTGGCCGCGGCTGAACGGGTCGGCGGCATCGCCGCGGATGGCAAGGATGCGTCGAGCTTCCCGGTCGATGGTGAGCTCCAGCCCGCAGCTCGCGTCACAGAAGTTGCAGATTCCGTAGTGGATCTCGGCCATGGCGGCACCCCGGCGATGGGTGCGGCGCTTGTCCCGGCCGACGTGATGGGGGCGTACAAGCCCGTCACGGCCCCGGTGGACTTTTCGCAGGGCAGCACGCCGGCCAACGCCGCCGCTGGGAACGTCGGCATGGGCGCATTCCGGCGGGTTCGGTGGTGATGGTGCGCTCGGACTGGCACCGGCGTTGGCCGGATTCGAAGCGTTTTCAGCCGGCCGATGGCCGGTTTCCCGGCGTGTCGCTGGCGGCGCTGAAGTTCCTGCACCTGGAGCGGCAGATCCTGCTGCACGGCCATGAGCCGCTGGACACCGATTCCACGCCCACGCTGGCCTCCGAGGACTGGCTGATGGCCAACGGCTATATGCAGGCCGAAGGCGTGGCCCATCTGGATCAGGTGCCC